>NZ_JBVCWP010000385.1:0-3256 GCF_057460485.1 Boseongicola sp. | reverse complement strand
GTTGATACCCAGATGACGCGCGCCAAAGCTGATCTGGAAGCCGCCAACATACTGTTTCATCCCGGTTTAAACGAAGACCTTGCCGCGACTGCAATTTGGGGCACCCAACAAGCCGAGTTGCGCGGAGAAGGCAAACACGACGGTGTTTTCGCACTTTGGTACGGCAAGGGCCCCGGAGTAGATCGCTCAGGCGATGCCATCCGCCACGGAAACCTCGCGGGCTCGTCGCGTCACGGCGGAGTGGTTCTCGCGATGGGCGACGATCACGTCGGAGAAAGCTCGACAACCTGCCACCAGTCCGAATTTGCGATGGTCGACGCGCAGGTCCCAATCCTGTCTCCCGCAGGCGTGCAGGAAATCCTTGATTTTGGCCTTTATGGCTATGCACTTAGCCGGTTTTCGGGCCTTTGGTCCTCGCTGAAATTGATGAAAGACACGGTCGAAGTCACCTCTGTCGTCGATGCCCGACTTGATCGCATGTCCTTTGTCATTCCCGATTTTGACATGCCTGAAGGCGGACTTAACATACGTCTTGGGGACCACTGGATCCCGCAAGAATCCCGGCTGATCGACCATAAACGCTCCGCCGCCGAAGCTTTCGCGCGGGCCAATCGTCCCGACGCCCGCATGCACGGCAAGCCGGGCGCAAAGATCGGATTTGTGGCGGCCGGCAAGAACTGGCTCGACCTGATCCATGCGATGAGCCTTCTTGGAATTTCTGATGATACCGCGGACCGGCTTGGGATCACGAGCTATAAATTGGGGCAGGTCTATCCGATTGACGCCCTGTCGTTGCGGGAATGGGCAGAAGGGCTCGACCTGATTGTTATCGTCGAAGAAAAGCGCAAACTGATCGAGGTCCAGATCAAAGACGCGTTGTTTGAGGCGCGCGCTGGATGCCGGGTCTATGGTTGGTACAAAGGTGCTTCGGACGGTGCGCCACGAGAAGAGTTATTCCAAAGTCACTATTCCCTCGATCCGGTTGTGATTGCAGAGAAAATAGGAAGTATCCTGATCGAGGAAGGCCGTGAAACCGATACCATTACCGGGGCAATGGCTAAAATCTCTAGCGCCCTTTCCGCAGACAACACCCCGGAAATCGCATCCCGTTTGCCGTATTTCTGCTCCGGCTGCCCGCATAACACATCGACCAAAGTGCCGGACGGTAGCCGCGCCTACGCGGGCATTGGATGTCACACGATGGTCCTTTGGATGGATCGCGAAACCAACGGCTACACCCATATGGGTGCCGAGGGCGTCAATTGGGTGGGCGAGAGTCCGTTTTCGACCACTGAACATGTGTTCCAGAACATGGGCGACGGCACCTATAACCATTCGGGCATTCTGGCAATCCGCGCGGCCCTAGGATCGAATGTGAATATTACGTTCAAAATCCTCTACAACGATGCAGTTGCCTTAACAGGCGGGCAAGTCATCGACGGCGATCTGTCAGCAGATCGCGTGGCCCACGAATTGGTCGCAATGGGCGTGCAACATGTTGCGGTCGTTTTCGATGAAAAAGAGGAGCCCCATCGCGCAGACTTCCCAAAGAACGTCGAATGGTATTCACGCGAATATCTTCCCTTTGTTCAGGACAAATATAGAAATATCAAGGGAGTGTCGGCCATTCTTTATGTCCAGACTTGCGCCGTCGAAAAACGCCGCAAAAGAAAACGCGGCGCTTTCCCTGATCCTGACAAACGGGTCTTTATTGATCCCGACATCTGCGAAGGCTGCGGCGATTGTGGGGTGCAGTCCAATTGCGTCTCTATCGTTCCTCTTGATACCGAGTTGGGCCGAAAACGTACCATAGACCAATCGTCTTGCAATAAAGACTATTCCTGCGTCAAAGGATTCTGTCCGTCTTTCGTCACAATCGAAGGTGCGACCCTGCGGAGAAACTCAACTGCAGACGTCGATATGACCGACTTGCCTGACCGTCAACCGCCTGAAATCACGGCTCAAACTCACAACATCGTCATTGCCGGCGTCGGTGGTGCGGGCGTTATCACCATTGGAGCCATCGTTGCCATGGCTGCGCATTTGGAGGGCAAGGGCGCCAGCATGATGGAGATGGCGGGCTTGGCGCAAAAGGGCGGTGCGGTCCATATCCACTGCCGTCTTGCAAACGCACCCGAAGACATAAACGCAATCCGCGTCTCGGTCGGCGAATGCGACACGCTAATCGGCGGCGATCTTGTTGTGTCTGCGGGGGCCAAGACCATCAGGCTTATGGCGACGGGACGCACGAAAGCCGTCGTGAACACCCATGAAATCATCACCGGAGAATTCACCCGCAACACCGAATTCCGTGTCCCAAGCGAAGACCTCGCGATCTCGCTACAGTCTCGTCTACATGACAATCTGACGCTTTTTGACGTAACCAAGCTTGCCCAGAACATGATGGGCGACGCCATCTACGCCAACATGCTGCTGCTTGGCGCGTCCTGGCAGAAAGGTCACGTCCCTCTGAGCCGTGCTGCAATCGAGGAGGCGATCGCGCTTAACGGGGCAGCCGTGGAAGACAATCTTAAAGCCTTTCAGATCGGCCGTTGGTTTGCCGAAAATCAGGATATAGCGGCAAAACTAATTACATCAGACGTATCTGATAAATATCAGACATTAAAAAGTAAAATAGATTTTCGTGCCGCTCATCTCACCGACTATCAATCTGAGCGGCTTGCCCAGCGATATCTAAAGCTTCTCGCCAGCGTCGAAGAAGACGATCTGAAAGAAGCAGTCGCAAAAGGGTATCACAAGCTTCTTGCCTACAAGGACGAATACGAAGTCGCCCGCCTTCTTCAAACCACCCGCGAGAAAGCGGCTGAAACCTTCGAAGGCGATCTCAAACTGACCTACAATCTTGCGCCGCCTTTCCTGTCGCGAAGCGGCCCGGATGGGCGACCCAAAAAACGGGCTTTCGGCGCTTGGACGGAACGCCTTTGGCCGCATCTGGCGAAGCTGAAACGCCTGCGCGGTACGCCTTTCGATCCTTTCGGCTACACAGCCGAGCGCCGGATGGAGCGCCACTTAATCCGAGAATACGAGCGCGATATCAGGGACATCGTGAAAAACCCTCCGGCAAACCGCGAAGCCGCCATTGCGTTGGCTGCACTTCCCCTTAAGATCCGAGGTTTCGGCCCGGTGAAGCGCGCAAACGCCCAAGCCGCAGAAGAAACACGTAGAACCCTCCGCGCTGCACTCCAAACGCTTCCCTCTAGGTCGAAGGCTGCGTAGCCGGAGGGGCGCATTCCAT
>NZ_JBVCWP010000384.1:0-3273 GCF_057460485.1 Boseongicola sp. | reverse complement strand
CGACAAGGTTTTTCTCAAGGATGCAGACCGAGCTCTCGTCGTCGCCGTCCCGGAGCAGTCGGCGCTGGACGGAGATAGCTGAGGCGCAGCCGAGGCACCCCCCGCCAATGACGATCGTGTGATAGTCAGTGCGCACTTTCACCACCTCATTGGATTGTCTCGGATTAATCGAGCATATGCCCTGCACGTCATAGAAAGCTGCTGCTTTAAAGTACTTTGTTGTCTGTCAGCGATGTGAAGCGACGAACTCATCTTCGCTGATTTCTACAAGCGTCCAAGTGGCTTAACACGTCCTGGTGCCATCCAGCTCTTCACTCAGTTCGCATATCCAACCGGAAGGGGTTGGCATCGAGGACGGACCATCAAGACGATTTGCCGATCAATTGTCCGACAACGCTGTTGAGAACCGTCTACCACGGTTGTTCTAATATTCGTGCAATGCCCGCTTTGGGTCATTAGCAGACATTTCGCCCATTCCGAATGAAAACCGAGGGCCAGTCCTGACGTGTTGATCCAGGACGGCAATGGGCCCCTATCGTGTGACCCCATCCGGCGCCTGAGAGCTCCTCTGCAAAGTGGCGCATGGCCGAGAACAGGAAGGCAATCTCCTTTTTGTGATGACGGACATAGGTGGCCTCCTGCTGCACTTCCGCCAGCAGGACCACGTCGCGTTCGGCGTCGGCCGCGCGCAGGGCGGCGATCGTCGCTGTCAGTTGGTCGCCAAGAATTAAGACAAGCTGTTTTGGGTTTCTGCTGCTCATTGCCGAACCTCGAACCTGACTATCGCTCCCGCAACACGCGTTCGAGCCTAATGCCAAACGCACAGGTGATCCATTAGTCGGGGTGCTGCGTAACACTGGAGTTGGTTATCTGTCGATGCGTGTGTGCCGGGTCAGCGCTTCAATCTGGGGAAATCATCGGTGAGAATTGAAATCGCAAAACCGTTGGCGTTATGCGCCGCCATAGCGCTCTTCGGCAGCGCCCCGATAGCCAATGCCCATGATCAGGAACGAGGCTGGGCCGCTTATGAGAAAGGCGACTATGCATTGGCCGCCGAACTGATCAGGCCCTACGCCGAACAGGGCGATCCCGAAGCGCAGTTCAAGCTCGGTCGCATGTACCAAGAGGGGCAAGGCGTCTCCAAAGATCAGGCCGAGGCAGTGAAATGGTACCGGCTCTCCGCCGAGGCGGGCCAGCCCTTCGCCCAGAACAATCTCGGCGTCATGTACAAGAATGGTTGGGGTGTGACGCAGGATTACGTACAGGCCTATTTCTGGTTCAGCCTTGCCGCGTCCTATTATTTCGACTTCGAAGAGATGAATCTGGAACGTGCGCGGCAGAACCGGCAGGCGGTCGCCGCCAAGATCACCCCCGCAGAGATCGCCGCCGCCCAGAAACTGGCGAGAGACTGGATTCCCAAAGCCTCCGCCCAAGGAGCTTCCATCAAGTTGATGGCGCGCTGAGGGGGCGGCGTCGTACAGGCTGAGGACAAAAAACGATGGCAAAAAGACTCGCACTTATTCTTATTGCATATGTCGGCATGACGGGCGTTGCTCAGGCGGCGAGTGGCTTCGACTTCAACTTCATAAGCGTTGACAGAAAACTGATGTCGCTCGAGCAGTTTCGTGGCAAGGCCGTAGTCGTAGTCAACACGGCCACTGCGTGTGGCTTCAGCTACCAGTTCGAGCACCTCGAAAAGGTCTGGCGAGACCGCAAAGACGAAGGGCTTGTCATCGTGGGCGTCTCGTCCAACGATTTCGGCAGCCAGGAACCGCGCAAAGGCAAGGCGCTTCTCAATCACTGCAAGCGCCAATACGGCGTCAGCTTCCCCCTGACCGAGCGCACCGCCGTCGTGGGGCCTAATGCACACCCGTTCTACCAATGGGCCGCGGCCCAATCCGGCTCCCGTCCTAAGTGGAACTTCCACAAATATATTCTGGGGCGAGACGGGACAATCGTCGCTTCCTTTCCAAGCACCGTCGACCCGCGGTCGGCGCAAATGGCTCTCGCCATCACCTCAGCCCTAAAACGGCCCACGCGTACGGTGCCCGTGGATGGCGACGGTGAGGAACCCTAACCCCCGCATGATCATTCGCAGCGAGACGCCTGACGACGAAGACGCGATCCACAGCATCACCTTGGCGGCCTTCGCCCCGGCTTCCTATGCAGCGGGCAGAGAAGCTCAAATCATCCGCGAGCTCCGGAAGCATGGCGACCTGACCATTTCCCTCGTCGCGCAAGTCGACAAAGAGATTGCCGGACATATAGCCTTCTCGCCTGTGAAGATTGGCGGAAGGCATCATGACTGGTTCGGTCTAGGCCCTGTTGCCGTCCGTCCAAATTTGCAGGGGTGCGGCATAGGGAGTGAACTAGTGGGGCGCGGTCTGGCGCTTCTCAAGGCTCAAAGCGCAAGAGGCTGCGTCCTTCTCGGAAAGCCCGCGTTCTATAAGCGGTTCGGATTTCAGAGCAATGGTACGATCGCCTTTGACGGCCTTCCGACGCGCTTGGTCCAACACCTCGTCTTCGCTGACGAAGCGCCAGTCGGAGAACTGACCTACGCGCGAGCTTTCGATCTCGTCAAATCCCCTAGCAGACCTAAACCGTGAGACCGGAGATGCCCGCTCTGGGCATTCAGCGGACGCTGAGCTCGATGCTAAAGATGTCAGCTCAGGAGCCCAAACCGAACGTCGCGAGGTCACGCCTTTATGTCAGCCGGAGCCGTTCACTGCCTCTTGCATCTCATCACGCAGTCGTGTCCTGAAGATCCTGGACGGCATGATCCATCCGGAGTCGTCACGCGTAACTAGTGAACAAACAAATTGAGAGGACCATTCCTATGTTGACGCAGCTTTATCGTCTGGTGATGGACCCGTCCGTGAACCCGCTTCGCGCTCTACCGCCAATGGTCAGGTTCCAATTCATGGCGATACTGTCCTACATGTGGTCCGCGATCTTTGCCCTTTGGATCGGCCATATGTGGTTGATGGGACCCAGCGTCATTGCGCACACCTTCCTTCTCGTCGGTGTCTTCTTCACGAGCGGCATCTTTTCGCTTGCGAGACAGGAGTCGAAGCAGGTCGCGCAGACGACAGATGTGCGTTGAGCGCGGCGTTCGCCTGACGTCGCGCACAGAGACGGAGAGCTTAGCAGCATTAATGGAAATGTGCCTTGCCCCTTCGAATGTGAGAGCAGAACACTGTCAGGCTTGAGCCACGATTCAGCAGGGGCTTGCCGTGCGGCCACTCGCCATTCATGAGTGAGGCTTCTAATGCT
>NZ_JBVCWP010000383.1:0-3291 GCF_057460485.1 Boseongicola sp. | reverse complement strand
TAGCTTGTTTTGGCACAGAAGAATTCAACTGGCAATCCTGCGTCGGCTTCGGGGCGCATGGGCTGACCGGCGGCATGCCGCTTGCCCTCGGCATCGGTCTGCAAAACCGGCCGGAGGGCCTTGCCGTTGCTGTCGCGCTTTTGGGCGAGGGCTACGGAAAAGTTCGATTCCGGGGAATTGCGGCACTGACCGGGCTCATCGTACCCGTCGGCGGGCTGATCGGGGCCGCGGTCATTACGATATCAGAACCGTTTCTGCCCTGGGGCCTCGCCTTCGCCGCAGGCGCGATGCTCTATGTCATCAGCCACGAAATTATCCCGGAGACCCACCGCAGCGGACATCAGAACTAGGCGACGCTTGGCCTGGCGGTCGGATTGGTGCTGATGCAGTTCCTTGACGTCTGGTTGTCATGAAAGACAGGACGTGAATGCAGTCCGCTGGATCGGTTCCATTCGGGGAAGTGCGAACGGCAGCGCCGGCTCTTGCGAACTGATTGTGCAACGCGCTGAAAAAACGGGAAAACCCGCACTTTTCACGGCCCTTCATGGCATAACATAAGCCCTTTCCCGGCGTTCTTGGGGTGGTCGACTTTTCATGTTTGAACTGGCGGCGTAAGAGTGTGATGGGGTCCAGCTTCTGTGAACGGATCGGCTAGTTGATTTACCCACTCCCTAAGGCGCGTATTGGCCCGCGAGTGTCAGCAGGGCCGCAGGGGTGGCGCATCGGGCCCGTATTCCGCGCTTCGCGGCTAACACTACGGCCTGGCTGCCGTGATGGCCTGACTTGGTGATTGTATCTTTGCAGGGGAATAAATGCAAAAAGAGGCGGCCTGAACCTTGTCCAAACCGCCGCTTTTATATTTTCGAGTGACGGGACTTACCGTCTAAATCAGCTTAGGCCAGTTTAAGGGCTGTCGCAGACTCTTTGCCATTGCGGCCGGTTTCCAACTCAAAAACGACTTTCTGATTGTCGTCCAGCCCGGAAAGTCCAGCCTGCTCGACTGCAGAAATGTGTACAAACACGTCGCTGCCGCCGTTGTCTGGCTGAATGAAGCCGAAGCCTTTGTTTGCGTTGAACCATTTTACGGTGCCGTTAGCCATCCGTTTAACTCCTAGTGAATGCCACCCGCAAAACGCGGTGGCCTTGGTGCAGTGCGATCTTAAACTGGAAATCGACGATCTGCATAAGGAGACGGAAATTTCGGTGAAAGAATACTTCACGGACCTCAAGTGGGACATAATCGCGGCACTTACAAGAGGCAAATTAATTTAAATCGACAGATTTGCCATCAACCGGGCTGTTACGCCAATTAAAGGCGAGCGTCCGCTTTGAGACCAAAGCGGACATTGCCGTTTGGCGACTGGACGATGGATGTAGGGCACTTAGTGCGCAAGTGTTGTGCGTATGTCTTTGTTTTATATGTGACAAATTTTAAGTGGCACTTACTATGACGGTGGTGGACGACGTGTCGTTAGCGAGAAAGCGGCGCGACGCGCGAAAGACGCGCAGAATGATTGCATATACCGCTGCTTACAAGCTTCCAAAATTGACCGAAAGTTTAAAATATATGAGAAATATTGTGAAAAAATTCCAAGCAAGTCGGGTTGCAAATCGGTTCGGATAGGTGGGGGTGCTTTGCTTTCGGCGACGTCGAGAAGTGGTAGTTGGAAAGTTGATTTTGTGAGGGTTTTAATTTCCGGCGCTGAGTATTTCGTGCCCAAACATGCTGTACGTCACCCTGCCTCACAAGCCATCATAAGTGGTAATTTTTATGAGCCCAAAACGCATGAATTGGTTAAGCACATCACAGAGAAGGAAGAGGGAGAAATCATACACGCTGGCACATTCTTTGGCGATATGTTGCCTTCCTTTGCGCAAGCTTGTGGTGACGAAAACTTATACTGCTTTGAGCCTGTGCTTGAGGACTATGTTTTGGCTAGAATTGAGGTGCCCCTAGTTTCCTAGACACCTGCCTTGTTCATTTTCTGCTGTCTGATTTCGAAGTCAACGGGCGACAGCATGCCGTTGTTCGTGTGCTTGCGCTTCGCGTTGTAGAACATCTCAATATAATTGAACACGTCTCGTCTTGCATCGTCCCTTGTAGGATAGGTTCGGCACCTGATCCGTTCCCGTTTCAGCAGTTGGAAGAAGCTCTCGGCAACGGCATTGTCATGGCAGTTTCCGCGTCGACTCATGCTGGGTTCCAGGTTGTGCTGGCACAGGAACGTCTGCCATTCCCGGCTGGTGAACTGGGAGCCCTGATCTGAGTGGACCGTTACCTTGCCAGAAGGCTTTCTCCGCCAGACTGCCATCAGCAAAGCCTGCAGAGCCAGATCCGTGGTCATGCGGGGTTGGGCGGACCAACCGACCACGCGGCGCGAGAACAGATCGATGACGACGCTGAGATACAACCAGCCTTCATGGGTTCTGATATAGGTAATGTCCGTCACCCAGACCTGATCCGGCGCAGAGGTCTGAAACCGCTGCTCCAGCTTGTTTTCGACCACCACCGCGGGCTTGCCACCATATCGGCCCGGACGGCGCCTGTAGCCAATCTGCGCCGCGATCCCGGCCAGGGACGCCAGCCGGGCCACCCGGTTCTCGGAAACCCGCTCACCCTGATCGCGCAGATCATCGGTGATCTTGCGATAGCCATAAACCTTCCCGCTCTCGGTCCAGGCCTGCCGGATCAGTTCGGTCTGGCGCAGATCTTCCTGCGCACGCCGGCTTAACGGCTTCTTAAGCCATGCATAGAAGCCGCTGAAATGCACACGCAGCACCCGGCACATGGCCCGGACGCCGAATTCTTCGCGATGCGCCCGGATGAAGGCGTACTTCATTTGGACTCTCGCGCGAAGTACGCCGTTGCCTTTTTTAAGATGTCCCGCTCTTCAGTGACCCGGGCCAGTTCGCGCTTCAATCGGCGGTTCTCAGCCTCGTGATCTACGCTGCCCGCCTTCGGCGCAGGCTCCGCGAACAACTTCACCCATTTGTACAGAGAATGCGTGCTCACGCCCAAACGCCGGGAAACCTCCCGAACCGGATATCCCCGCACCGTAATCTGGTGCACCGCGTCACGCTTGAAATCGTCGCTGTAGTTGCTTGTCCCCATGTCGGCCTCCTTGCCTCAAAGTTAGGGGGCAAAGCGTCTACAAATCTAGGGGCACCTCACCAGGTGACCAAGATGCGTCGGCGAAGGGCAACTCTAAACGCATAGAGACATTCATTCTGTCCGGGACATTACGACTGTTCACTGTTGAGAACCCGCAAGTAATAGGCCACGGTGAAATC
>NZ_JBVCWP010000382.1:0-3299 GCF_057460485.1 Boseongicola sp. | reverse complement strand
TACAATCCGGCTGTAAATCGATACCGAGGCATCGCAGAATTTACCCTAGAGTCTCAAAGATGGAAGGCTTCGCCTATATCCCCGATCCGGGCGATGGACCGAAACTGGCTGGGCGCAACGCCGGCGTGGTCGCGGAAGAAGCGGGTAAAGTGCGCTTGGGTGGAAAAGCCGAGCTTATCGGACATTTGGCCGAAACTCAGATCGCTATTGACCGTGCCGAAAATGGCCTTTTCCAGTCGCAAAACATTCAGAAAGACGCGCGGGCTCACGCCGGTCGAGGCTTCGAAAACACGGAAGAAATTGGCGCGGCTCATGCCTGCCTCTGCCGCCAGTCGCTCGATATTGTCGACCTCGCCCGGTTCGCGTCGGATCATGGCTATAGCTTTTCGTACGCGCCAGTCCACCGATTGCACGCGCGCCGCCTCGCGCAGTCCCGCCCCGACACTGCGCCATTCTGTAAAGCGTTCGATCACGGCGATCATCAGGCCACCGAGCAATTTCTCGTGCTCTACGACATCCGTCGGCGCATGGATCATGGACGTGGCCAGCGCCATCGACAATTTGCGGATGTTTAGCGTTATGGCACCTGTGGCGGATGCGAAGAACCCGGCATCGCCGGACGAAGCCCAATTCTTTCGGAACTCTGCCAGCCAGATCGGTTCAATATAGAGGGCAAGGATTAGACAACGCGGCCGGTCCGGCTTATGAACATAGGCATGCGGCGTCCAGGCATTCACCAAAACAGCGCTTTCATCCGTGAGGTGCGCTACAGTCTCGCCGACAAGAAACTGCGTGTCAGCACCATCGACTTTCAAAAGGACATGGCAGTGAGGATGAGCGTGCCGCACAAGATTGCGATCCATATCCAGTAGTGCGACACGGCCAAAACTACCAGAACGTATGCGCAGGGCTTCCGACATCAGCATAATCTAGCAGTACAGACAGACAATAGATAGTAGTAATGATGTAAGGCTGGAATGCCCCATCTGATTTGGCCCATCGTTATGTTTAGAAAACGGAGGACGAAGGATGGCAAACAAGCGGCACAAGCTCGAGGAAATAGTTCAGAAGTTGCGGCAGGTTGATGTGCTTGTCGGCCAAGCGATGCAGCGGGTGGATGCAATCCGCAAAGCTGTAAACGCCATTCAGAAATGTCACCGGTTGCGTTGACTGGAGTGCAGCCTGACAGGGCGTAGACCTCAGATATCGGAGCCCTGGCTGGCTGCGCGGAGCTCGCGATATTGCGCTATCTATCTTTGCAAACATCAAGGCAGAAATCGGCGACCTTTCTCGAATAGTTGGTTGGACACGTGTCTTTGGCATGGTCGCTTCGAGCCCTGGCTACACCAAACAACACTTGGTTGTGAATGGTTTCAGTGATCTCGTCATTGAAGTGTTTGGACCAGACGTAGGCCACCATGCTCGATCAGCTATTGGTGTGTCTGGGTTGCCATTGGGTTTTGCAATTGAGATTGAGGGCGAAGTTCAGATTTCGCACTGACCGCCAACGACAGCTTCGTCCCGCTCCTCGTTGGTTGATCCCGGTTACAGCGGAAGGGCGGTTTGAATTTCGCGCCTTAGACTGGCTTTCAATGGCCGGTCTGGCGAGATCGACCGCAACGCAGCGAAAAGCGTGCCGCACCTGCGAGGGGATGCTGCGTCAGCGAAGGCGGGAAAACGAATGTCGGTTGTGTCCCGCTTAGGAGACACCTGCGCAGGCCGCAGCAAATGTCCGGTTCCCGCCCTTGGTGTCGGTCTTCACTTCCGGCCCAAACCTGCCGTTGACGTCACCACACAACGCTGCGGTGCGGCGTTCGCATTGCTGCCATTCGTGCATCGTGCAGCATTTTGTTGGGTGAAGCGTCGTTCAGCGGACAAATTGGACTTTGTTGCAACGACGCTGCGCATTCCATGCCGTTGTTTAATTTTTCGGGTTAGGCCCCAAAAGATCTCGATCAAATGGGGCCTTCCGGCAGCTTAGCCTTTCAGGCTTGTCATTCGTAGATAGGGAAGGACAGTGGTAAAGTCGCCGAATTTCTCTTTTGCATCAGCATCGTTGACAGCGACCGGGATCACAACATCATCACCGACATTCCAGTTTGCCGGTGTTGCGACACCTCGACTGGCGGCCGTCTGCAGGCCATCCAGTGCCCGCAAGACTTCTGCAAAATTGCGGCCCACGTTCATCGGATATGTCATGGACAACTTCATCTTTTTATCTGGCCCTATGATGAATACAGATCTTACGGTCTGGCTATCGTTGGGTGTGCGGCCGTCCGGTAAGTAGGCATCTGCTGGCAACATGTCGAAGGCTTTTGAAACTGTCAGGCCATCGTCCGCAATAATCGGGAAGCCTGCGGGTGCGCCCCCAACTTTTTCAATGTCGCCCTTCCACTTCTTGTGATCCTCAACACCATCCACGGAAATCCCGATGACCTTGGTGCCGCGCTTGGACCATTCATCGGCCAACTGCGCGACCGCGCCAAACTCTGTCGTGCAAACAGGGGTAAAGTCTTTAGGATGCGAAAAAAGGATTGCCCAGTTGTCTCCGATCCAATCATGCAAGGAAAATGTGCCTTGGTCAGTTTCCACGGTTAGGTTCGGAACCGTGTCGTTTATACGTAGGCTCATGGTGTTGTTCCTTTATGGAGTTGTGCTCTGAAAACATGGCGGCTCTTGCTGAGCTGCGTGCACAAAGCAAGTTAGAGGCTAGGCTCAACGAATTGATCATGCAATGATTGCCGCAAGCTGTTCGAAAGAGTAGCGTCGCGAGATTGGTTCAAATGAGTTGCCCGGTAGGCAAGTGACGCTTGTTTAGAAGCATCGACCACTGACCATTGGGAGAAGCAGAAATGATTTTCAGGCAACTTTTTGACAAAACATCCAGCACTTACACTTACCTTCTTGCCAGCCGGCACGGTGGTGAGGCGCTGCTGATCGATCCGGTTTTTGAGCACACCAACCGGTATTTGAAGCTGCTTGAGGAACTCGACCTCAAGCTAGTGAAGGTCGTTGATACGCATATTCACGCCGACCATGTCAGCGCGATGGGTAAATTGCGCGACGCTACACGTTGCACGACCGTCATGGGCGAACAGTCTCCCGCGGATGTGGTCTCAATGCGCGTGCGCGATAATGACCCATTAACGATCGAAGGTCTTAAGCTGACCGCTCTGTACACACCGGGGCACACATCGGAAAGTTACAGCTTCTTGATGGATGACCGGGTGTTTACCGGCGATACCCTGTTGATCAGGGGAACGGGTCGTACTGACTTTCAAAATGGCGATCCATATGCG
>NZ_JBVCWP010000381.1:0-3301 GCF_057460485.1 Boseongicola sp. | reverse complement strand
TCACAAAACGCTGGCAAAGCCTTGAGATTGCCCCCGTCTTCTTTGTGAGTTCTTTTACTGGGCTTTACCAACACATCCATCTTTCTGAGATCGAAATCTCGCATCTCTTTCGACAATTAAATTCACGGGAACCGGACTCGTGAGGGCATGGGGTTCCATGCTGTTCGATGCGAAAATTCCGACTGATCACACTTCCTTCCCTCGGCGTATACTTGCCGGCCAGTTTTCCCGATTGATTGATATCAACCTGCCCAAACCGCCTCATGCTTTGAATGGACCTACAAACCACAATTTAGAAATTGGGTGGGGAAATGGTGCGAAACAAGACATGTACCTTGGTGATCAATGGCGTCCACGCCCGCATTTTGCGGGGGCTGGAGGATGGGAGTACTGAAGAACCGATCGAGATTTGCAGCAAGGCCGGCTCAACGCATCTAGGGGAAATCCTGTCCGACAATTATGGGCGAACTGTCGCCTCGGATGCCGATGGGTGTCGCGCGGTGATGGAGTCGGGCTCGGATCCCGTCCGTTGCGACATGCAGAATTCACACGCATCGCAATTGGAATAGGGGCAAGAAAATGAAGCGACTACAGCCAAATGCACTCTCAATGCGCGACCGGATATCAGCGTTCCCACATCCTCTTGTCCTAGGGTGCAATCGCTGCTCGCTGATTGGTTCGGAACTCTGTCGCGTCGTTCGTGACGAGGTACCAAGCGATAGTCGAAAGCCAAAGGTCCGGCGGTTCGACCGGGGGAAAGTCCTTGTAGAACAGGATGAAATCTTTGGGTTTCTTGGCGTTCTGCGGAGCGGATATGTACGGCAGGAACGACTACGCCTGAACGGTAACCACGTGCTGCTTGGGCTGGTCTGTCCGGGCGACATTGTTGGCGGTGTTCCAGGCATCGCCACAAGTTGCACAAGTGAAGCCGCGACGGATATTGAAATTTGTGCCTTTGATCGTTCGACCATGGAACATCTGATGATGGAGAGCCCCCGCTGTAGGGAAGTCTTTTCGCGTGAAACGGGCCATCAACATCAACGTTTGTTGGAATCAGCTTGGCACCGTAACGCTTTGGACAGTCGTGAGAGGATCATCGCGTTCCTGATCGACGCGACCAGAATAATGCCGACGGAGCCACTCCCGGATGGGAGCCTCATTCTGAAAGTCGAGGTGTCGCGACGTGACTGGGCCGATCTGACCAATACCGCAGTCGAGACGATCAGCCGTACGATGCGGTACCTTGCCGAAAAAGACATGGTGATTAGTCTGACACCCTACAAGTTCCGCATCCGAGATCTGGATCAGTTAGCTTTCCTTGCGGGTGTGAAGCCGCCGGAGGGTTCTGATGGATTGGACATCCCCCACCTAGCGTTGTGCTAGGATTGAGGGGTGGAAATTATCAGGAGGTTATTACGATGGCAAATTTAGATCTTGTCGGCATAGATTTGGCAAAGAATGTCTTTCAGCTTCATGGTTGCAGCTCGACAGGCGAAGTCATTTTTCGCAAACAGGTCAAGCGCAACAAACTGCTTTCGTTCATTTCTGAGCTGCCAAAGTGCATCATTGCGATGGAGGCTTGTTCAGGGAGCCACTACTGGGGTCGAGAATTTGAGGCACTTGGCCACTCGGTTCGCTTGATCGCACCTAAATATGTCAAACCGTTTGTAAAACGCAGTAAAAGTGATGCGATCGACGCTGAAGCCATTTGCGAGGCGGCACTGCGACCTACGATGCGGTTTGTCCAAGTCCGAAGCGAAGATAATCAAGCGGCAGGCCTGGCATTCAAAGCGCGGGATCTGTTGGTCCGGCAGCGGACTCAAATAATAAATGCCTTGCGCGGCCACCTGTCCGAGTTCGGGTTTGTTGTTGCAAAGGGCCCAACGCATGTACGTAAACTTGTGTCTGCGGTTGAAGCCGGAGATCTTGAATTGCCAGAAATATCACGCCCTCTCTTGAGCATTCTCGTAGATACGCTTGAGGCGTTGAATACCCGTATTCGGCTGTTGGAAGCCCAGATAGCGCAGCGTGCGAGAGAAGATGAAATCTGTCAAAGGCTGACCACGATACCTGGCATTGGTCCGATTATTGCGACAGCGATTGCTGCACTTGCTCCACCCCCTTCAACATTTAGACGGGGACGCGATTTTGCGGCGTGGGTAGGATTAACTCCACTCCAGCATTCGACTGGCGGCAAGCAGCGACTAGGACGGACGTCAAAGATGGGAAACCGAGCTTTGCGACGCCTTCTCATCATTGGAGCCAGCGCTGTGGTCAGATGGGCCGAGCACAAAGGGGCTGCACCAGGCTCTTGGCTAGCGAGGATGCTGGAGCGCAAACCACCCATGTTGGTAAGGGTAGCGTTGGCCAACAAAATGGCACGTATCGCTTGGGCGTTGATGGCACATGGCGGAGAATACCGGGCACAAACTGTCACACGCTAGAACCGTGTGAACGATTTGAGCCCGGAGACGTAGGAAGGTCAAACGGAAGGTAAGGCGCAACAGTCGACGAGACGAGATCAGGAAAACCAGATTGCGACGAAGTGCCTTTGCGCACGTGGTTCTGAATTGGATCTGATCTGAGAACTCCATACGGGCCCGCGGTGTATGAAGGCCGCAACATGAGGCCGAATACATGTCAGCACCCGACTACGCGAACTGCCAACCCAAAGATTCTTCTTGCGCAAAGGGGGATGTCCATACATGTCGCAAAGTTTTTGGAATATGGGCCTGCTCGCCAAGCTGTGATAGAGGCCGCCTTTTGAATTGGCGGGCGGATATCAAATCGTGACGATTAACTTCAAGGGCAGCGACTATTCCAAATCCGTCATCCTATAACCGGACCTTCGTACATGATGCAGCAAACGGCAGGTCCCCGCGAAGCTGGCGAGCACAAATCTGGCCCGCCTCCTGCTTTTTCCGGTGGATAATAGGAAAATTGATTACATCAAGCTGCTCTTCACACTCTAACCTCCAAGATTTTTCCTTTCAATCTTGCCCGCTATACACTACTTAAATTTGAGGAGATGGGTTCGTTTCATTTCGATCGGAAACCGATTTCTCAAAAATATTTGCGTCGCAATACTTTCCGCTAAATACGAAAAATATTGCGCGAACCCCACGAAATCTTTTGCGCTGCTTTCGTAAATTTTTTCGTTTGAAATCAATAAATGATACGAACCGTTACGTCCGCGTCTACACCCCTGTATGATCAACCGCCCGCCGCCGACCAATGCGCGTCCGACCCCAATCGGTTGCGCCAGACCATAGGTGCCATGCGCAAGCTGAACGGTGATATC
>NZ_JBVCWP010000380.1:0-3329 GCF_057460485.1 Boseongicola sp. | reverse complement strand
TGTGCTTCCTGCTTCGGTCCCATCATCGCCCAATCCCCCACATCCCTGAGAGAATTGAATCAGCGACAGCACCTCAAATCAACAAGAGTTTTTCAACAGAATTAGCCCGAACCTACTAAGCGACGGGTATAACCCTCCGTGCGCACATCTGAGGAGTGAAGACACTGCCTAAGATGGCTTCGCACACATTTAGCGACGCCAACAGTCCCGCTCAAAGACGGTGGTTACAGGCAGAACATTGACCAGTTCTTGGCTGCGTCCTGCCTACTCAACCAACAAATCCGTGAGGCTACAGCGCGCGACAGCCTCCTGTAACTCCCGCGCCGCAGCGTCGAGGATCGCGTCTTCGTCCAGATCGGTCTTACGGTGCCGCATGCGGATGTTTCCGTTGACGATCACGGTATCTACGTCTGCCGCGTTCGCAAACTGCGCCACGGTCGTCAGCGGCATCATTGGAGGGTAGAGATGCGGCTTTCGGCGGTCGAGCATAACGATATCTGCCTTTTTGCCCGGTTCAAGTGAACCCAGATCATCCTCCAGCCCAATAGCCTTGGCCGCGTGGATCGTACACATTTCCAGGACGTCGAGCGGCATCATCACTTCGGGATCGCGGAAATGGCGGCGGTGGTAGTGCAAACATTGGGCCATGTGGCGGAACATGTCATAGCCCCGATCCGGGGCCGCCGCATCTGACCCCAAAGCGACGTTGACGCCCATGTCGCGCAGCTCCGGCGCGGGGCAGCGGCCGAGGACAGACATGATTGCCGAGGGGTTATGCACGATCGTCGCGCCACTGCGTTTTGCGGCGGCCATGTCTTCTGGAGTGAGGTCGACCGAGTGGGATAGATAGGCCCAAGGGCCGAGGATGCCGAGCTTTTCGGCCAGCGCGATGGAGCCTTCGCGGTGGCCATCTTGGGTAAACAGCAGCCCGTAATTTTCGCGCAGCTCCATCGCCGCGCGACACATCTGGCTGATTTCATCTGGCTCTTGGGCGACATCAGCAGGTGAATAGACCGGCATGATAAGACAGATGCCGGTGCCCTCCCCCAACAGATCGCCATGCGCCTCGGCCAACCGTCCGCATACTTGAAGTTGGTCCTCAAACGTCAGGGTGACATCCCGGTTAAGGTCGAGGCTGCGGTAGGTCTTGGGGTAAGGCCGTCGGTTCAGCCCAACTGCAAGCATGGTGCGGATGCCGATCTCTCGCGTGGCGGCGCAATGCAGATCGCCTGCCTCTGTCGTATCGGTCCGGTAATGGTCGGCCCCGCCGCCGAGCAGCATGGTGCAAGTGGTGATCCCCGCCTTCAGCCGCTCCAAACCGGAAAGCCGGGCTTCGGCCTGCCAGAATTCAGGGGTGGACCCGCGCGTGTAGATCTCTTCGCAGGCCTTAAACCACGCGTCACCGTCTCCCCCGCCAAGGTTGCGTGTCAGACCATGTCCGGCATGGGCATGGCTGTCGATCAACCCCGGCAGGGTGATCATATCCGCCCCCTCGATCCGCTCTGCCCCCTCGGGCACGGCCACCTCATCGGCCGGACCAACGGCGGTGATGCGATCATTCTCGAAAAGGACCGTCGCGTTCTCAATTACTCTCCGAGCAGGGTCCATCGTGATTGCGGTGGTGTTGGTAATCGCACGGACAGTCATTCTTAACCCTCGCTCAAGGCTGTGCCGAGGACATCGTCCTGCAAGGCGTTGCCTTCACTTGAAGCTTCCAATTTCAATGTTCTTTCTGCTTCCTGCAGATGTTCGTCCATCGCTGTTTTGGCGGTATCGAAATCCCCTTCGGCAAGCGCGGCGACGATGGCGGCATGTTCATCCGGGCCACATTGCGTGTCGCATTTCGGCTGGAAAACCGCCGTGACCAGGGTGCTCTTTGACACAAGGTCGCGCAGGATATCGGCAAGTAAGGGCGAGGCCGCGAATTCGGCCAACAACATGTGAAAGGCACCCGAAAGGCGGATGATCCGGGCGGTGTCCCCCTCAGCTAAGGCTTCGCGTTCCTCGGCAATATGAGTTTCGAGCGCCGCCAGCTTGTCTTGGGTGCCATGCTTCTTGAGCGCGTCAATAACGCCCCGTTCGACCACACGCCGCGTGAAGAAGACATCGCGGGCTTCTTCGACCGAAGGCGTGGTCACAAAGGCCCCCCGATTCGGGAAGTGACTGACCAACCCGTCGTGGGTCAGCTGGTCCAACGCTCGGCGGATTCTCGGACGACTGGTGCCAAAGATTTCACACAGCCGCTCCTCTTTCAGGCGGGTGCCGGGTGGCAGACGGCGTTCTGCGATCGATTTCCAGATCCGTTCATAGATCTGCTTTTCCGTAAATTTGGTTTCTTGCAACTGCTTATCCCCACCCATAATTTTTCTGCTCATACGTTGTGCAACAGTCGCCGAAACGGCACCGGAAGTGCAAGCATTTAATGTTTTCACAAATTGTTAACAATAAATGTAGACATAAATACCGAACTGTGCCAGCTTTTCCCCAGTTGCTGAAATGCAGGCCCCTTGAGCCCGCTTAGCGACAGAAACAGGGAGACAACAATGACACCGCGCAACCTATTATTCACTGCTACCTCGGCACTGGCGCTGGCCTGCGCCGGCGGCGCTCACGCCGAAACGTTCCGGCTGGGCACCAATGGCGACCTTTACGGCCTTGACCCGCATTCGATGACGGACAGCTTCACCGTCTCGTTCCTCAACCATGTCTATGAGGCGCTGGTGCGCTATGATGCGGACCTCAAGATTGAGCCGGCCTTGGCGACAAACTGGGAGCAGATCGACGAGACCACCGTGCGCTACACTTTGCGCGAGGGGATCAAGTTCCACGACGGTCAGGACTTCTCGGCAGAGGATGTGGTGGCATCGGTGAAGCGCGCGGCGCATGAAGACTCGCCCATTCGCGGCAATATCGCCGGGCTGGTCGATGCCAAGATGGTCGATGAAATGACTGTAGATCTGATGCTCGATGGGCCAAACCCGCTGCTTAACAACTTTCTAACCAATGTCCTGATCTTTGACAGCGGCTGGCTGGAAGAGCATGACGCGCTCGACCCGATCGATGCGCAGAAGGGGGAAGAGGGCTACACTACCTCCAACGCCAATGGCACCGGCCCCTTCCGTTTCGAATCCCGCACCCCTGACGCGCAGACTGTGCTGACCGTCAACGCCGATTGGTGGGACGAACCGCAGCACAACTTGACCCGCATCGAGTTGAACCCGATCAACTCCGACGCGACCCGCGTGGCGGCGATGTTGTCGGGCGAACTCGACATGATCTTCCCCTCCCCACTACAGGACGCCAAGCGCATCGAGTCCACTGACGGCATG
>NZ_JBVCWP010000379.1:0-3331 GCF_057460485.1 Boseongicola sp. | reverse complement strand
CGAATGGCAGGTAAGTTTGATGTTTCCATGATGGATCCTCCGATCCGCCATACCCTCCCAATGCGACAACCAGACGTTGACGGCGTTGTATATCACAAGATGTGCAAAAGCAGCTAAGGTCTGGAAGGAGCCCATATCTAGCAACACTCTGCAATGCGGCGAATGTCTGCTTTTGCACTATCCGCCGCAGGGGATCTTAGTTGTGTGGAGGGTTTCGCACCGCCTGAATTTCCTGAATGCGCTCAGGCCAAGTGGAACGGATGAATGCCAATATGTTCCAAATTTCGTCATCGCTTAGTGCTTCACCAAATCCCGGCATTCCACTTTTGAAGTCACTCAAGCCACGTGCTGCCAAAGCCTCTTTTCCTCCGAGTTTCGTATACTGAAAAAGCAGGTTATTGTCATGATGCCACGTGTGGCCACGCTCATTGTGAGGAGGTGCAGGCAGAACGCCATCTTCATTCGCGGACCGCCAATTCGGCTGACCTTCCAGACTGGCACCGTGGCATGACGCGCATTGGTCCGCGTAGAGCGCTTTGCCACTTTCCAAATCGCGGTCATCCAATTCATGTGCCGCTTGTGCAAACCCGGCGGCGAAAATCGCGATTGTTGTCAGTGCGCGCTTCATAGCACTTCGACCCAAGTTTTCATTCCCGAGGCCTGGTGGCCCAACATATGGCAGTGCAAAAGCCACTTTCCGGGGTTGTCGAAGACCACCGATATCTTTCGAGATGCACCGCGTTCAACCAAGGATGTGTCGCGCAAATCGCCGAGTGATCCATCTAGGTTTACCTCATAAAAATGGTGCCCGTGCAGATGGATACCGTGCGGAAAACTGGTGTCGTTGATCAGATCAAATTCGGCTGTATCGCCTCGATTGAAGCTGGCAAAGGGCGCATCTTTCAGACCTGACACGCCATTGAATGCCCAAATATCGTCACCCGCGTGGCGCCCCCCCATAGCACCGCCTTCCATCCTTAGGCTCAAAGATTGGTCGGGGACATCTTTTGGCTCAAAGATAACGGGTGCGGATAGAGCCTCAATAGGTGCGGTTGCAGGTGTAGAATTTTCACCTCCCATTTTAATGCTACCCATTTCGTAAATGTCGTCGCGCAAGACAAAGAGAAAATCGACCGCGCTCGTGACGTCGCCGATTAAGTCAACCCGTTGCGCAGGAGCGATTTGGAAATCTTCCAGAAGACGCGGCTTGGCCAAGGGCATGCCATCAAGCGCAACAACCTGCGCCGATAGCCCTTCGATCCGAATAGGAAATATGCGCGCAGTCGCCGTATTGATCAATCTCAGCCTTATCCGGTCACCCAAGCGAACACTGTCTTGTGAAGGAAGGATTTTCGCGTAGTTGCCCATCCGACCGGCATGGGCAAAGTCGTGCATATTGCCGAAACCACCCACGAGCGCGCCGGTTTCTTCGATGCGCCAATCATCCAGCATGACAGTGATATCATGGTCAACCCGAGGCGGGTTGGCCTCTTCAACGATAAGCGGGCCGTAGAGCCCCTTCGCAACCTGCTCCCAAGACCGATTGTGAGAATGATACCAAAACGTACCTGCATCCAGTGTCTTGAAGCGGTAGTCAAAGCTTTCGCCGGGTTCAACCAACGGCTGGGTCAAGCCGGGAACGCCGTCCATCGCGTTCTCCAAGCGAATGCCGTGCCAATGTACCGATGAGCCTTCATTCGTTTTGTTGTCGAACCGCAAGGCCAACGTATCTCCTTGGCGCACGCGCAGCTCCGGTCCTGGCGTTGAACCGTTATAGCCAAGCATATCGGTAGCACCATCGCCCTCAGGGAGGATTTGTGCCTTTACCTGTTCAGCACGCAGCACTGACGGGCTAGACAACCCAACTTGTGGCAACGTGAGGGCGGCTCCGGTACTCAAAATAAACGTGCGGCGATCCAATTTCATCTCCCGACACCTATTCTCGATATGCTTTATGACAAGCGTGACAACTTGCGCCTAGAGACTTCATGGCAATTCCTAAATCGGCTTCGCTTGCAATGGTTGTGGATAGACCAGCCGCGATTCCTTCCAGGTTTTGTGATTTCTTCACAAAGTCATCAAAGTTCGTCCATATCTCAGCCTTTGCTTCGGACTTTGGATCATCTTCATCTGCTTCAAACAATACAGGCGTGCCCGCCGCGTGTTTAGCAATGCCCGCAGCAGCGGCCCTTGCTGCAGTTTGATCAAATACTGTTACGCCCTTGGCCATCTGTCCCAATATCTTCATCTCCGCACCGATACCGCTCATCGCGTCCATACGTGCCTTTACAGCTGCATTCTTTACGCCGGAATGGGCAAAGGCAGCACCGGCGAAAAGCAAAGCTACACAAAGAATGGTGTTTGTTCTCATCATAATTTTAAAATTTCCCTATTACTCTATGCCGTTGGCGCGTTGCATCTCGCGAACATATGCGACGATCATCTGAACATCACCGCGCGTCAAACCTTCGACCGGCGGCATACTTCCAAAAGGCCAATGGTGGGCGCGTACGCCGTTCGCCACAGCGCGCTGGAACGCCTCGTCACCATGATGCGAGGGTTCATAGAGGACGTGAACCAATGGCGGGGCCACTTCAAGTTGACCAACAGCGTTTACGCCGTGACAAGATGCGCACACCGCTTCAAATGCTGCTTTCCCGATTTGGGCGTTCGCCGATAGCGTTTCTGGAATGACGACTTCGACAATTGCCGGATTGGGTTTGCTTGGAATCTGAGACACTTGCTCTTCAGGCCCTGCAAGAAACCAATAGGCTAGAGCCGTCACACCGATGAGAATGAAGGCAACTTGTACTGCTCGCATGTTAAATTTCCGGTATTTTTTTCTTCTTGGAGCCTTCAGTGGGGGGAAGGTCAAGCAGGGATTTCTGACACTTTCGTGAGCATCCAGATTGCCATGCCCGCCATCTTACAATTCTACGTGGAGCCCACTAAAGCGGACATTGTGGAAAACAGAACAAGCGGCAGCTTGTCCCGCATTGTGTGAATTCGCCCATCGGAAATTTTGCAGTTGCAGCGAAAGTCCGGTCCGAAGGGCCGCACCGCGGCATGACGGAAGGCAGTTCAATGTCCGTAATGGGCCGTTCACAGCATCGGAGCCCCAAGAATTATCGTCGAGTGTGGCGGTGCGGTGAATGTCAACGGTGAGCCCTATGCGTGCCCGCCGGGATTAAGTCACTGGCACTGAACCGAAAACAGTGATGATATTTCGCTTTTGGTAGTCCTTGATGGGCCATTGACCTCCGCAGGACTGACAAACGCGCCTGTAGCGCACCCAGAGATCTAACTCCCGCTGAACAACAGCTTTCTGGAT
>NZ_JBVCWP010000378.1:0-3342 GCF_057460485.1 Boseongicola sp. | reverse complement strand
TCCTGGTAGGGCTTCTGGGCACGTTTGCGGGTAAGCTTGTCTTGAACCGGATAAGTGACGCACGGTTTGGCGTGGCATTGAACGCGCTCTTGGTCCTGATTTCGCTGCGTTTGATCTGGAACGGCATCAGCGCTTTTTAAAGTTGCGGGCCTGAGACGCCCTCAAGATCCCATGCGAGTGATGCGCGAACAGATCTCTGTGGCGGCCGATAAACTGCGTGCGGTGGCTTGCGCCATCTGCGGCAGAATCATCCATTCCAGCGACCACGCGGCTCCCGATCGTTCCTGCTCGTGAAGCATGGCGTGATGCATTCCCGCGACTTGAGTGGCATTAAAGCGCGCGAGCGTGGCCAATAACTCGGGCAAGACCGGGTTTTGTTTATGCGGCATGGCGGAAGATCCACCTCCGCCAGAAATAACAATCTCGTCAATGCCTTGCTGTGTCATTAAGCAAATGTCTTGGCCCATTTTTCCGATGCTGCCGGTGATCAGCGCGAGTAAATTAGCGTAGTCCGCGACTGCGTCGCGCGTTGAGTGCCAGGCGCTCTTAGTGCTCAAAAGGTTAAGGCGATTTGCGACGTTTTCGACGATGGCATCGGCGTTGTCTGCAAAAGCCGCGCGGTTTCCAACGGCGCCGCCAAGTTGCAGGACCTCAACACGCGGGCGTATGGCCTCCAACCGTTCGATGTGTCTTTGAAGGGGGGCGGACCAAGTGACTATGCGGTCTGCGACGTCGATCGGTATGGCTACCTGCATCCGCGTTCGGCCCTTCATTTGGTTAGCGCCGAAGGTGGCCGTCAGATCGTTCAGCGCCGCGAGTGTTGTTTCAAGGCTGTTTTTGAGATGATCGTTTGTCTCACGCAGGGTCAGGGCGAGGGCTGTGTCGATGACGTCCTGTGAGGTGGCCCCGGTATGGACCGCCTTTGCGTGGGGTCCGACCGCTGATCTTAACTGCTGGACAAGCGCTGGAACCACAACACCATCGCGCGCGGTCCCCGATCGCAGCGCGGCGAAGTTGGGCGAAAAGTCCGCGATCGTTTCGGCCACATCCTTGGCCACATCGGCGGGTAGGGTACCAACGTCCCCAAAGGCGCGGGTCAATGCCGCCTCAAACGCCAGCATATGCGCGACTTGTCGGTCCGGTGACCAGATGGCAGCGGCTTTGGCGTCTTGAAAGAGACCGCCGAGCCACGGGTGGCTGAAGACATCGTTCATGGGGTGCCTTGTATCATTTGGGTTAAGATTAATTTGACGGCCGGATTTTGTCACCCGACGTGTGCTTTCTTCAAGGCTGACAGGTCGAGTTCCGCCGTCAGGCCTCCATCACATTCAATATTGCATCCTGTAATCCAAGAAGCTTCGGGGGAGGCCAGAAATACGAGGGTGCGCGCAATTTCCTCGGCGCGCCCGGCGCGCCCGGTGATTACAAGCCCGCGTTCTGCACGTTCGCCAAGCGCCGTCATGAAGTCGCCCAGGATCGGTGTGTCCACGGCGGCTGGGCTTGCGGCGTTGATGCGAAGGCCGCGCGCGCGCAAGGGGGCGACCATCTCCTTCGTCCAAAGAATAACGGCTTCTTTTGAAAGATCGTATGCCCGTACAGGGTCGATGACCTCGCGTTGCACGAAATCATCCAGTTCGATATCGCCAGAAATCGAGTTAAGCCTCTGGACTTGGGCATAATTCTCACGCCAGTGCGCACCAGCCCGCGAGGCCATATTGACGATTGCCCCCCCGTCGTTGATGAGACTCAAAAGATGCTTGGTAAGTCTTGTCAGAGCAAAATAGTTCACTCGCAAAATGTCTGCCTCAAGGCCTGTGCGGGGCGGCAGGCCGGCCGCATTGATCAGCGCGTCGATGCCGTGGTCCAAGACGACCGTGTTGATGGCGCCGAGGTCGGTCAGGTCGGCCTTGATCCAGTGATCAGCTGTGTCGGGTGGGCTGTTGAGGTCGATGACAGTTACTGTCGCCCCCCGCGCCTTAAGAAGCGTGAGGGTCGCGGCGCCGATACCAGAAGCCCCGCCGGTTACGACCACATGTTTGCCGTTCCAATCTGTCACGTCGTGCGCGCCGTCACTTTGGCGCAGATCTCACGAGCCTGCGCGGCGTCGATGCTGTCGCCCGCGAAGGCCACAAACCCGTCCGGGCGGACAAGAACGATCTCATGCCCCCATGTGTTCAACCAGTCCGAACGGATCACCCGTGTTGTCAGTGGTATGCCGCAGCCTTGGCTTGCGATTTCCAGTGCGACGACGTGGCGCGCGTCTGCCACAAAAACCGTGAAGTCCTCGGTAAGCATTGCGCTTACCGCGCTGCCACCTGGACCGGGCGGTGGAAGATGATGCCCGGCGCGCGCGTTGAAGCTGTGCGAGCCGCGCGCGGAGGGCGAGCCCGTGGAGCCTTGCACAATCGGCGAGCCTTGATAATTCGGCTCGAAGGCATGGACCTCGTCAGCGTCAAGATTTCTGGAGTTCCAAGCGGTCTCAAAGGCTTCTTTGTCAGTTTCAGGTGAATATTTCTCCAAAAACGCGCGGTCCTCGTCGATGAAGCGTTCAATGAAATCGCGCGCGGTTGAAACGAAGACCGGGCGGCGCTCGGCATTGTAGCTGTCGAGCAGGGCATCGCTTCCCCAGCCCTGTAGAACCGCTGCCAGTTTCCAGCCAAGGTTGCGCGCGTCTTCAAATCCGGTGTTGATTCCAAAGCCACCGTAGGGCGGATGGCTGTGGGCTGCGTCGCCTGCCAGAAAGGCGCGGCTCTTCCGGTAAGTTTCGGCCGTCGACACACGCAAATCCCAAAAGCCGACATAGTCCAGATCAAGATCGAAAGACTGACCCACTGCGCGGTGCAGCAGGGCACGAAAATCGAAGCTTTCTGTCGTCGTACCGAGGGGGACGGGGGCGTGGAAGAACCATGAGTGGCCGTGATCCACGCGCCCAAAAAACAGCCAGTACCCTTGGTGGTCGGGGTGCAGCACGTTGTAGAAGGCTTTGCCGGGGTGCCCCTCAAGGAGGCCGTGAAGTTCTTCCGAGCGAAACACCAGCAAAGCCATAAGCCTGTTGTGTTCGGACAGGTCTTCTCCAATTCCGCTTTCGCTTTTCACGAGTGAGCGACTGCCATCGCAACCCACAATATACTTGGCTTGGATTTGATCCGTGCCGTTGCCGTCCGTTTCAGAAATTTCAAGGCTTGCACCGTCTTGATCCATCGTCAGAGCCGCGCCGGACCATCCATAGCGGATCGTGATGGCGGATATGGCTTCGGCACGCTTTCTGAGGACACGTTCGGTCGCGTATTGGGGCACGCGGGCGTTGCTGGAGAAGTAATAATCCTTAACGCTGCCACGGTT
>NZ_JBVCWP010000377.1:0-3346 GCF_057460485.1 Boseongicola sp. | reverse complement strand
CTTCGACATCGAACGCATTGGGTAAAGCCACCGGCGCGGCGCCGATCCTGGCCTCGATCTCGTCCAGCATCGCGGTCTTCCACGCCAACCTTTGCAACTGCCACGCGCCCAGCGTCGACAGCACAAGACAGCCGACAATCCCGAATACCAATGGCAAAATCATGCGCCGCATGAAGGGTCTCCCAAGCCAAAGGCGCGAGAGCCCCCGCGCCTTTATCCTTTTACAAATACCTTCTCCGGAGGCGCATACCGCGTCTCGCGCGTCAGCCGCCCCAGACGTAGACCGCAGCAAACAGAAACAACCAGACCACGTCCACAAAGTGCCAGTACCAGGCAGCCGCCTCGAAACCGACATGCTTTTGTGGTGTGAAATCCCCGGCACGTAAGCGCATGTAGCAAACGAACAGGAAGATCGTGCCAATCACCACGTGGAAGCCATGGAAACCCGTCGCCATGAAGAAGTTTGCGCCGTAGATATTGCCCGAGAACCCAAAGGCCGCGTGGCTGTATTCATAGACCTGGAAGACCGTAAACAGCATGCCCAACAGAACTGCGAGGATCAGGCCCGTCGCCATGTCTTTGCGGTTGTTCTCGTGCGCCAAAGCATGGTGCGCCCAAGTCGCGGCAGCGCCCGAACACAGCAGGATTAACGTATTGATCAGCGGCAAATGCCAGGGATCAAACGTCTCGATGCCAACCGGCGGCCAGATACCATCAATCGCAGGCGATAGCCCGTTCGGATCCATCGGATAGATCGCATGCTTGAAAAAGCTCCAGAACCAGGCTGCGAAAAACATGATCTCGGACATGATGAACAAGATAAAACCATACCGAAGCCCCAACCGGACAACCGGAGTGTGATCGCCGATGCGGCTTTCAGACACCACGTCGGACCACCACGCAAACATCACGTAAAGCACAAGCGCGAGGCCAACGAAGAACATGAATGGCGTGACCTGGTGCATCCAAAGCACCGCCCCAAACAGCATGACAAAGCCACCCACCGCGCCAAGAAGCGGCCAGATCGAAGGGCTTAGAATGTGATAGTCGTGGTTTTTTGCATGCGCCATATTAGAGGTTCCCTCGGGCGTTTAGTTGATATCTTGCACAGGCACACTTTCGGTGACCAGCGCCGCCTGCTTGGGAGCGTAGTCCTCCGGCAGGTCTGTTTCATAGAACGTATAGCTTAATGTAATGACCGTAACATGGCTGGCGTCTGGGTCATCCAGAATTTCCGGCTCCACAAAGAAGCTCACAGGCATCAAAACGCGCTCGCCCGGCTCCAAAATCTGAAGCTCAAAGCAGAAACACGCTATTTTCGAGAAGAACGACCCACCCGCGAAAGGTGCGACATTATACGCTGCCGTTCCGGCAATCGGGCGATCCGTAGGGTTGTAAGCTTCGTAAAACGCCAGACCCTCCTGACCAATGCGGATTTCCATCTCGCGCTCGACAGGTTTGAACTCCCAGGGCATGCCCTTCTCTTTCGAGGCATCAAACCGTATCTTGATGGTCTCTTGCAGCGGCTCATCCATTGCGGCCTCGGCCACATCCGTCGCCCCGCCCCAACCGGTTGTTCGACAAAACCAGTCATACAAAGGCACTGACGCCCAGGCGAGCGAGCCCATAAACACCACAACACCGACAAGCTGAAGAACAGTCTTCTGCTTGGGATCCCGCGGCAGTTTGGTCACGTCGCTCATCAGTTGTTCTCCACCGGCAACAATTCTGTTCGCACGGTGTGGTCAAAACCCTGTACGGCCTCGCCACTGGTGACTTTCACAACCGTCAGGCCAAAGACCACGGCCACAAAAGACACCAACGTCAACGCCACACCCACGTTGCGCGATAGGCGCCGTTGATGCAGTTCGTGAGTTGCTTTCAGGTCCATCAGATAACGCCTCCTGCTTTCAGCGCATAATCCACCAAAAGCGCGCCAAAATGCACAAACAGATAATACAGCGAGAAGCGGAAGAATGCTTTCTCGACCTTAAAGTTATCGGCCTCGGACATCACCTCGTCACGCCGCCAAATCTGGTAGGCACCCCAGAGGAACCACGCATTCAGAGCAACCGCGACAAGCATGGTCACAGGACCGCCTATGCTTGTCAGCGCCAGCCAGACCGGCACCGGGGCCAGCAAAACCGTGTAGGCAAGGATGTGATTGCGTGTGGACTTGCGCCCATGCGTCACCGTCAACATCGGCACGCCCGCGTCGTCATAATCCGAGCGCATGAACAACGCCAAAGCCCAAAAATGCGGCGGCGTCCACATGAAGATCACCGCGAACATCAAAACGGCCTCAACCGAAACTGACCCGGTCGCCGCGACCCAGCCGATCAGCGGAGGAAACGCACCAGCCGCCCCACCAATCACAATGTTCTGCGGCGTCGAGCGCTTCAGCCACATTGTGTAGACGACGGCGTAAAAGAGGATCGTAAACGCCAGAAGAAACGCCGCCAAAAGATTTGTGGCCAAGGCCAGCATCACGACGGAAATTCCCGAAAGTCCGACACCAATGGCCAAAGCCTCGCCCGGCTCAACGCGGCCCGATGGTACGGGACGCTTCGCCGTCCGCCGCATCACCGCATCAATATCGGCGTCGTACCACATATTCAAAGCGCCCGACGCACCCGCGCCAACAGCAATGAACAAGATCGCGGCGAAAGCCTCGACCGGATGCAGGGATACAGGGGCCACCAAAAGACCGACCAGCGCCGTGAAGACCACAAGCGACATCACCCGTGGCTTCAACAGTGCAAAATAGTCCCCGAAAGTCGGTTCGTATTCGCGGGTTATGCTGGCTGAGATATCCGTCATTTCAAGTCGCCCTTACTCGGCTGCCGCGACCTGAACGGACCCGTCCACGATGCCCTGCGCAACCTTCGTCTCGGCCAACCAGGCTTCATAATCCGCCACAGTCACCGCTTTGACATTGATCGGCATATACGCATGGCTCAACCCGCAAAGCTCGGAACACTGACCGAAGTAAATGCCCTCCATGCCCTCATCGACTTCAAACCACAGCTCGGCCAGACGACCGGGAACCGCGTCCTGTTTCACGCCGAAGGCCGGAATAGTCCAAGAGTGGATCACATCCGCGCCAGTCACCTGAACCACAACAACCTTGCCGGTCGGAATGACGATGGATGTATCCGTCGCCAGCAAGAACTGCCGGTCCGTATAGCCGGCGGCTACCAGCTCTTCAGACACTTCCGGCGTCAGCATGTTGCCCGCATCAGACCCGATCATGTAGCTTTCGAACTCGATGCCCTCATCAACATACTCATAGCCCCAGTACCACTGATAGCCCGTCGCTTTGATGAACACATCGCCTTCGGGAATG
>NZ_JBVCWP010000376.1:0-3350 GCF_057460485.1 Boseongicola sp. | reverse complement strand
TTAGACGAACTGGAGACGGAATATTGACGCTTAAAGGTTGGGACATCTGCCACTCTGATGCAGTGGAAGGTCGATTGTCAGAATCGATGCAGAATAGAAAGAATTACGATGGCTAACCCGCTTTCAGTTGTACCGGATCTTGCGGGTGCGACGGCCTCCAAAATCGGGGAATTGCCGCTCGTGTTTCGGGTGCTTAGTGTAAAGTCGAACTCCCAAGAAATGCCGAGGCCAGAACGCTTGCCACGCAGAGCCACAGCAACGTCACGCGAAAAGATCATCACTGACACAACACCAACCCTTGGGCGCGATCTGTGGGATGCCTCCGAAATCGGACGGAACCCGGTCAGGACCGGAGTGAACCAATGACCCGCTCAGTGGCCATCCTGCTCCTCTTGCTCATTCTCGGAGACGCAATCGCCGAACACTTCTCGCTGCCGGTTCCGGGCGCGGCGCTCGGTCTTGCCGCACTGTCCATCGCTTTCGCGATCCGCGGCGGGCCGGACCCGGGATCGGAAGAGTTGTTCGATTTCGCAGCGCCCTACTTTCCGTTGTTCTTCGTCCCTGCGGCCGTGGGTGTGGTCGCGAACATTGAAATCATTTCCATTGCCTGGGTCTTCATACTGACCGCAGTGGTTTTGGGAACGATTGTGACGCTCCTGATAACTGGTCTGGTCTTTCAGGCGTTGATCCGGCGCATCGCCAGCATGGTGCAAACGTGACCGGGTGGATCGCACTGGCCCAAAGCCAGCCGCTCTTCGCCGTCTGCATTACGGTTGCGGCCTATGCGGCTGCCGAAGCTCTCTGGCGAAAGTCGGGCCAGCTGGCATTTCTCAATCCGGTCCTGACGGCAACGACCGCGGTCGCGTGCCTGCTGCTCTTATTAGAGATTTCGTACGACGACTATCTCCGGCAGGCTGAGCCGATCAACGAGACCCTTGCGCTCGTGATCGTCCTGCTGGCGGTCCCGCTCTGCCGGCAATTTTGGCTGATCAGGAGGGTCGGGTTCCCGATGATCCTTGCTCTCGTGACCGGATCAATCGTGGCCGTCGCGAGCGCGATCATACTTCCGGCCGCCATGGGGGCCGGAGACGCGCTGCTCGCCACGATCGCGCCGAAATCGGCGACGGCGGCCGTAGCCGTGGAGATCGCGGATCGGCTGGGAGGTGTGCCCGGCCTGACTGCGGTTATCACCATCTCCACCGGCATTTTCGGTGCGGCGTTCGGGCCGTCGATACTGGAAGCCGGCGGGGTGCGCGACGAGCGCGCGAAAGGCTTCGCCCTTGGCCTGGCCTCGCATGGCATCGGTACAGCCCGCGCCTTTCAGATTTCCGAGACTGCGGGCGTCTTTGCCAGCATCGGAATGATCCTCAATGCGCTGCTGACAATTCTTCTCGTCCCGCTCTTGGTGGCGCTGCTTTAAGGGCAACGTGGATTCGCGCTGATTTCCGAACGTTTCGCATGTGTTGGAAGCAAAACATTGCCGTCTGTCTCAAAGGCCGTGACGGGTTACAGGTTGAATCTATTTGAATTACGGACATGCCAACTCTAGAGTTCTCGCGAACTGCATGAAAGAATAGCGCAAACCAACTGGGAGAGCGGTCCACAATGGCAGAAGATGCTATAATACGAGTTGAAAACCTGCATAAATCCTATGGCCCGATCGAGGTGATCAAAGGCGTTTCCCTGACCGCAAATGAGCACGATGTCATTTCGCTTATCGGGGCTTCGGGATCGGGCAAATCGACAATCTTGCGATGCATGAACCTGCTGGAAATGCCAACCTCAGGCGAGATATACATATCCGGGCGGCGACTACCGTTATCCGAGCCGAAAAACGGCGTCCGGAAAGTGACCTCGGAAAAAGAATTGCGGGCCATTCGCACGAGCCTGGGCATGGTCTTTCAGAGTTTCAATCTCTGGAGCCACCTAACCGTCATCGAAAATATCATGGAAGCCCCTCTCCGGGTTTTGAAGAAGTCAAAAGACGAGGCCCGCGCGAATGCCGAGCGATTGCTGGAGCGAGTCGGTATATCGGCTAAACGCGACATGTATCCGAGCCAACTTTCGGGTGGGCAACAACAGCGCGTCGCCATTGCCCGCACGCTGGCACTGGACCCCAAGGTCATGCTGTTCGACGAGCCGACATCCGCGCTTGACCCGGAAATGGTTGGGGAGGTCCTGCAGGTAATGCGTGATTTGGCCGATGAAGGTCGCACGATGATTGTCGTCACGCATGAAATGGGCTTCGCCAGAGAAGTTTCCAACCATGTGGTCTTTCTGGACCAGGGAAAAATAGGGGAGCAAGGACATCCGTCAGAGTTGTTCAAATCCCCGCAAACAGAGAACTGTCAGAAATTTCTGAGCAAGGTTCTTTGACTGCAAACAATCCAACAAGGAGAAAAAAAGATGAAACTTAAGATCAGTGTACTGGCAACCGCGTTTGCCGTCACATTCGGCGGACTCGCCTTCGCCGAAGACCTGCGCATTGCAACCGAGGGCGCCTACCCCCCGTTCAACGAAAAAAACGCAGCGGGCGAACTGGTGGGCTTTGACGTCGACATTGCGAACGCCCTGTGCGCCGAGATGCAGCGGACTTGTGTCATCGTAGCGCAGGACTGGGACGGCATTATCCCAGGTCTGGTCAACAACAAGTACGACGCCATCATAGCGTCGATGTCCATCACCGAGGATCGTTTGAAATCCATCGACTTCACCGACCCATATTATTCCAACTATATCGCGCTGGTCGCAAAGAACGGGTCAGGCTTTTCGATGGAGGATGTGTCCACGAAACCCATCGGCGCCCAGCGCTCGACCGTCGCATCCGAATGGGCGGAAGACAAAGCCGGTTCGCGAGGCGATGTGAAGCTGTACGACACCCAGACTGCGGCTTACTCTGACCTTGAATCGGGGCGTATAGATGCCTTGGTTTCTGATTTTCTGCCTGCAACTGAATGGTTGAAGTCAAACCCCGACTTCGACTTGGTCGGCGGCAAGATCGATATCGATGACAAGATTGGCATTGGACTGCGCCAAGGCGAAGACGATCTGAAGGACGCGTTCAACAAGGCGCTTGCGGCAATCCGCGAAAATGGCGTTTACGCCGAGATTTCCGACAAGTACTTCGGTGTTGATATCTACTGATCTGAAGGGAGCCATCGGCTCCCTTTTCCACAGAGGCTAATGACATGTTTGAACTGCTCTCTTTTGGCGATACTGGCTGGGGTGACGACCTGCTGAGAGGAGCGGCCATCACGGTCCAGTTGGCCTTGTGCTCTGTCGCGTTGGGGTTTTCGCTGGGTTTGTTGCTCGATATTGCGAAGCTGTCCAGGTTCACGGTCTTGCGATGG
>NZ_JBVCWP010000375.1:0-3352 GCF_057460485.1 Boseongicola sp. | reverse complement strand
GCGGGCCTGGTATTAATCGGCGCCGCCGAACGCTGCGCCGACCGGATCCGGCGTCTCGTCTATCTCGATGCGATGTTGCCCTCGCGCGGGGCCTCTGGCTTCGACGTGGACACGGATGCCTTCCGTGAACCGGTCGAGAAAGAGGCGCGAGAGAACGGAGAAGGCTTCAAGATTGCTCCGCGAAAGCCGGAAGCATGCGGCATCATGGACCCCGATGATGTCGCATGGGTTGCCTCGCGACTGACGCCCCACCCCATTGGCACCCTCCGCGATCCGGTCATCGCATCGGAGCGGGTGCCGGCCATTCCCTCTACCTATATCCTCTGCACGCAATACGGCTTTGGCAAAACCGCGGAGGCGTGTCGGCAGAAAGGCTGGCCGGTGTTGGAGGTCGACAGCGGCCATGATGTAATGGTAACCCATCCGGAGGCGCTCACGGCACTTCTGCTTTCGTCTGATTGCCAATGATTTTTTTAAATCAGGGAAAAATTCTCAGTGTGTGGGGAACGAATTGGACCCCTTGCCGCCAATGGACCGGCCCCAACTTTGCTCCGGACTTGAGGGGAAGGAAGGCCATGGAAAAACTGGTCGCCACAGCTGGGGAGTTGCGTCAAAGGTCCGCTCTGTCCGCATAGCACATATTCGGAAAAGTCCGTGAAAGTCTGGCATTCGGCATGGCAAGTTTGCTTATTCATGCTCTCGCGACAACTGGTGCAGGTAGCTTGCAAGCCGTCGCACCTCCACCATATCCCGCGACCGCATACTGTGCCGATATTTTGGATGCGCCGCCCCTCTGGGCGTTCCAACACCCGCCCCATGAACCCAGCAGACCCGCCAGCCGGTTACAGCAGGGCACTTGCAACGCTCGCCTGTCCGCTTGGCCTTGGCCGTGCATCTGGGCGCGTCCCGCAGTCGTTGGGAGGGGTCCATGTGGATATTCGGCTATCTGCAGAGGTACCAACTTTTTATGTTTGAACTGCACGCGCAAGAAAAAGACGGAGTGCGACGTTCTGTAAACGGGTCGTCTTAGAGATTTACCCACCCCCTCGCGCGCGCTGGTTCCGAAAGGTTATCAAAACTTAACGTGGCGGCTTGTCATCGCATCGCGCGCGCGTAACTGTCCGAGAATGTCCGCTATTAGCCCAAAGCGGACCTTTAGCATCGCCGCCGGGCGGATGATCTTGGGGCTGGTTTTCAAATAGCAGAATGGGTTGCGTTTTTCATCCGGTGACGCCACTTGCCCGTCTGCCCGTTTCAAACAAGTTTCCGCCCACAACACCCTTGACACCGTTGCTCGAGCAGGCCAAGCATCGCCGCCGGCGGAAGGCCCACCAAGAAAATTTAATTCGTTCGAGACGCGACCAAGGAGCAATCATTGCCATGCCCACACTTCTGCGCGAGCGCCTTCGCTCGCTCGTCGACTCCCCGAGGTTCGAGCGCGCTGTCATCATACTCATCGTCGTCAACGCGATCACGCTCGGCCTGAAAACGAGCGATGCGGCGATGTCAGCAGCGGGTCCCCTTCTGATCACTCTTGACCGGACAATCCTTGCAGCCTTCGTGCCGGAACTGTTACACCGTTTCTATGTTCGAAGGTTCGCTTTTTTCCGCGATCCCTGGCGGGTGTTCGACCTGATCGTTGTTGGCTTCGCACTTATGCCGGCCAGCGGAAATCTCTCTATCCTCCGCGCATTCCGCATCCTGCGAGTGTTGCGCCTGGTAAGCGTGGTCCCGTCCATGCGTCGAGTCGTAACGGGGCTGCTCAATACACTCCCCGGGATGGGGTCGATCGCACTGCTGCCGGGACTGATCTTTTATGTCTTCGCGGTCATGGCGACAAAGTTGTTCGCGGCAAAATTCCCGGAGCGGTTTGGCACGATGGGATCATCGGCTTACTCGCTATTCCAGATCATGACACTCGAGAGCTGGTCAATGGGCATCGTTCGGCCCGTCATGGATGTGTACCCGTACGCCTGGGCATTCTTTGTTCCGTTCATCATCGTGAGCACATTCGCGATGCTTAACCTGTTTATCGGTGTCATCGTCGACGGGATGCAGAGCCACCATCTGGATGAAGCCCATACAGAGCGTGAGACGATGATAAACGAAACCGGACATGTGCTGAGCGAGGTCCGTGCGCTCCGGTCGGAGATCAGGGAATTGCGTTCAGAGTTTCAGAAACCCAAGGAGCGGGCGTAGCCCGGAGAGCAAGCAATCCCCGTTCCGGCAGGCCCGCATCCAGCGGCCTGAAGAACCGCCTCACTGCTTCGGTTTCAAACGCCTCCACGCTGTACGTCTAATAAGGCGGGCCAAGGGACTTTGTTCAGCGACACCAGAACGAAATTCGGTGGCCGTGTCTATCTCGAAGGGTAAACGGAGGCATCGCGTTGCTGCCCCACACCTGAAAGCCACTGCCCGTTTCGACCAGACTTCCTTTGCCAAGTCCCGCGCGCCTGTCACTGACTGCGCGCAGTCAGCGTACCGGCGGGACTTTTCCCAGCCGACTTCCCGGGCGCTTCAATGACGTAACTTTGCTGTCAGGGTCCAGGCAGCGTCGAATCTCGTCAAGTTCCAGCGTTTCCTTGGCCTCCAGCGATGAAACAAGCTGCTCGACGCGGGGCCTGTGTTCGGTCAGGATCGTTGTTGCCTGCTCCTCGGCCTGTTTCAGCAAGGAGATCACCGCGGCATCGACTTGCGCTGCCGTTGCGTCGGCGTGGTCGCGCGGCTGGGCGATGGACTGGCCAAGGAACGGGTGGTCTTCGCTTTGGCGCAGATCGACGGGGCCAAGATCTTCGGTCATACCCCAGCGCGCCACCATCGATCGGGCCAGATCGGTCGCTCTGCGAATGTCATCGTCAGCTCCGGAACTGACCGTGCCGACCAGCAACCTTTCGGCGGCACGCCCGGCCAGAAGCGTGACAAGCTGGTCGCGCAGATAGTCCTCATCCAGGGTGTGGCGTTCGCTTTCGGGCAGCGTATGGGTGCCGCCCAGGGCATGGCCGCGCGGGATGATCGTCACCTTGTACAACAGATCGGCTCCCGGAGTGTAATAGGCTGCCGCGGTATGGCCGGCCTCGTGTACGGCAAGGCGATGTTTTTCTTCGGGCCGGATTGCAAGCGAACGTACCGTGCCCATCATCACCTTGTCGCGCGCCTCGCCCAGATCTTCGCGGGTGATCACGTCGCCGCCCCGACGCGCAGCGGTGATTGCCGCCTCGTTCAGCAGGTTCTTTAGATCGGCACCGGAAAACCCCGGCGTGCCGGCCGCCATGATGTCCAGATCGCCGGTGTCTTGCAGCGGCAGGTTCTTGGCATGGAGGTCAAGAATCGCGCGACGGGCCGCCTTATCGGG
>NZ_JBVCWP010000374.1:0-3354 GCF_057460485.1 Boseongicola sp. | reverse complement strand
TTCGATCCAAAGACGGCACCCCAGTGACGTTCCGCTCCGACTTGGTGCCACCATATGTGCACAAGACCAGAACGCTGGAAGTGGCCGTTGGATCAATTTGAGGCCGAAACGTCCAAGCTGTGGTTGAGAAAATGCACTGGGAGCAGAGCGCATACGCCAGGTTTTTCGCTCCTTTCGCGACAGCATAAGGTTCCGTGAAGCAGGCATTGGAGACCCGGAGAGTTGAAGTCCTAGACTGACAAGACCCGCGGCTAGAGTGGCGTAGCCTGCGCTTGCAGTGTACGTATTCTCCAGCATCGGCAAGTTCGCAACTGAACGCACGCAATTGTACGAATTCTAGCTTTCACACGATTGGAGCCACGCTCAATCCATCGACTTTATGCTTTGTGATCAGGTCGGCAACAAAGCCCGATGCCTTGAGATCCTCGACCGTCTTAAAGAGCCAAGATGCCGCTTCGGCGTTTTTGCGCGGGGTCCCTATCGCTTGCTGTACCGCACTAAACTGCCCGTCAAGGAGGCGAGCACCTGGTAGTCGCAAAACGTCCACGATGAGGCGCGGGCGCAATCCAGCAAGCGCATCAAGCCTCTGTTCAACAAAGGCATCAAAGGACTGATCGATACTGTCAGTTTGCACGAGTTCAGCATGGCGGAGGTTGTTTTCAAGCCAAAGTCCGTAGGCGGCTCGTCCCTTGGTTGCGATGCGAATTCCTGGTCGGTCAACCTCAGCAATCGAACGGATCTGTGATCCAGCGGGCACCAGATAGGTAGACTCGATCTCACAATACGCTGCACTGAATGCAATTGTCTTTGCGCGCTGCGGCTCTGCGCCGATATTGCCGATATCCCACTCGTCTTTCTCTGCGGCGTCCGCCAGTGAACCGGGATCGGGATACAAGACGTACTGAATTGAAACTCCAAGCCGGGTCGCAATCTCCGTCGCCATATCAGGGGATACGCCGACCGGGTCACCATTTGGGGCCTTGCCTGTTACCAATAGAAAGTTGCTCAGATTTATACCCGCACGCAGCGTTCCGTTTGGCGCTAGCTCTGCCAAGATGGCGGGATCGACATCAAGTTTAGCCACGAAAGATAACCTCGCTAAAGCAGTCAATAGTCAAAGGGCTTGGGGGACCATTAGTTTTGGCACTGCCCTATATCAAAATATTGCCAGAAGTTGACGATAACACAAGGTCACATAGCCGACCGTGGTTCTCACCGAGCAAAATGAAGAAACGCTTTCTTAATCCACACCGCGTACACTCCAGAGCCTCGAACCGATGGTTCTGCACAGTGGCTGCCATGGGCATATCTCGTTTGCCTATTGGTGACATGAAGTCAGATTTGATGTTCCAGGCTAAGCGCTAAATTCGTCGGTGCGTTGTGACCTACCAAATCGATGCCAAGTTCTTCCTTAAAAGGTGGCCGCGTAGTTATTCGTACGTCCACGGACGCCCAATTGCGCGCCTTCACCGCAAGCGCTCCGCGTTGAAACGCGACTCGTGCTTTGGCAGACTGCAGACGGCGCAAACTCCAAGACGCAACTGTAGAGAATTCACGTCGGCCGGCGAGTGTACAAAAGAGAGACACACGTGCGAATGAACTTTAACTGCCTAATCTTCGTCCGTGGCCACCTGCATGAAATGCCGTCAGCACAACTTAGTCCCCACGGAACGCGCGTTGGAAATAAACTGTAAGCGGCTGTGTCAAATACGACAAAGGCGTTCGATCTTCTGTTTTGAGGAATGCCTCAACGGGCATACCCGGTAGAAGCTCTACGTTTTCCAGCTTCGCAAGCGCTTCGGCATCGGGCCGCAAAATGGCCTCATAGTAACTAAGCCCGGTGACCTCATCTGTCTGTGCATCTGCTGCGACGCGTACGACCTTGCCCAGAACTTCCGGTGTCGTCCGCCGGCTAAACGTCGTAAACATCAACCGAACATCCTGGCCGGAATAGACCTGTTCAATGTCGTTGGGATCAATGCGTGCCGAGACTTGAAGCGGTTGATCACCAGGAACAATGAACGTGATAGGCTCAGCCGCAGAAATGACAGCCTGGGGGGCCAATACGCGGCTATCAAAGACAATTCCATTGACCGGCGCCCGGATATCCAAGCGAGACAGTCTCTCAATCAAACTCAAGCGCCTCTCCTTGAGCTCTATCTCAGAATACTGGATGTCACGAAGCTGCGTAATGGCAGCTTCACGGCGCGCGTCAGCAAGGCGAAGGGCTTCGATTGCTAGTCCCGAGATACGGGCAGCGCTTTCGGCGATGCTTGATGTCAGACGACCGATTTCCCCTTCAAGGCTCGCTTGCTGGCGCTGCAGAGCCAGGAGGCGCGTGGTTTCGACCAAACCTTTATCAAACAGCGACTGCACATCTGCCAGCTCCTGCTCGATGAGGGTAAGCTGTTTTTCAAAGGAGACCTGCTGAGATTCGGCGCCTTCAATCTGTCTTTCGATCTGAGACTGTTGTTCCGTGAGTTGCTCAAGTTCCCGCACCAATGAGCGTTTGCGGGCTTCAAAAAGGTTTTTCTGCCCGGCAAGTTGATCTTCGACAGTTGCTGTTTCAATAATCATAAATTCAGGACGGTCTTGGTAGGTAAAGTCATCTGCATCATCACGTTCTGCTACCAGTCGAGTGCGACGGGCGAAAATCTCGACGAGCTGTTGTTCGATGATGGCCAGTTCGGAACTCAAGAAAGTCCCGTCGAGTTTCACAAGAATGTCTCCGGCCGCCACCGTGTCACCGTCGTGCGCAAGAATCTCACCGACAACACCGCCCTCTGGATGCTGAATGACCTGACTGCGGCTTTCGACTTGTACTTTGCCGGAGGCCACAACGGCCCCTGCAATTTCGGTCTGGACACTCCAAACTCCAATGCCACCCAAAAGTAGGACGACGGCTCCAAATCCTAGGGTTAGTGGCAATCGGGCCCCCCAAACTCGCTGGCTCATGGCGTGCCCCCACCAACGGCGCGTTGGACGTCGCCGGCATTCTTCATCATGGATTTTATTATTTCGTCCCTGGGTCCGTAGGCTGCGACCTTCCCTTGATCCACGACGAGGAGATTGTCACAGGTCGAGATAGCCGTTGGCCTATGGGTCATAATCAAGACGGCCTTGCCTTCGGCTTTCATTGTGTTGACGACCGCATTCAGGGCTTCGGAGCCTTCCGCATCCAAAGCGGAATTTGGCTCATCCAGAACAAGCAGGACTGGATCGTTATAAAGGGCACGTGCCAATGCCAGGCGCTGTTTTTGCCCTCCCGAGAGCTGTGCGTCGGCCACTCCAATTAATGTGTCGTAGCCGTCTGGCAGCTTGAGAATGATTTCATGAACGCGCGCCTTCTTGGCG
>NZ_JBVCWP010000373.1:0-3361 GCF_057460485.1 Boseongicola sp. | reverse complement strand
CGGCTCCCGGCCCTGAGCGGACCTTGGTGCACAGCGCAGCGAATGGCAGGTCTGAGCCCGAAGCAGTCATCTCTTGCGCAGTTATAGACAAGTCATGGGCTCGGTCGCTAGTCTTAGACCAAACATGGAAGCGAGTATCTGTCATGCCGTCATATGATCCTGAAGACGCAGCCGAAATTCACGAGCACGTTCATTCCCACATACCATCTGATCCTGCTTTGCGGGTGAAAGCGATGGAAAGTCTGCTCGTTGAAAAGGGACTTCTGACGTCTGAGGCAGTAGATGTCTGGGTTGAAACATATAGCGAAAAGGTTGGACCGAAGGTTGGTGCGGGCATCGTCGCTCGTGCATGGTGCGATCCGGATTTCAAGGCGCGTTTGCTTGATGACGGAACAGCGGCGCTCAAGGAACTTGAAGTCGACGGGTGGTTTTTGGCTCACCTCAAGGTCGTCGAGAACACCAACGCAGTTCATAATCTGGTCGTTTGCACGCTCTGCTCCTGTTACCCGCACGGTGTGTTGGGCTTGCAGCCATCATGGTACAAAAAAGAGGCGTATCGTTCGCGTGCGGTGCGTAATCCGCGCGTGGTCTTGTCAGAGTTTGGCGTGGAATTACCTGAAGATGTGCAGGTTAAGGTTTGGGACAGCACAGCCGAAGTACGATACCTTGTTTTGCCACAACGCCCGTTCGGCACCCAAGATTGGGACGAAGGTACACTTGCCACACTTGTCACACGTAACAGCATGATCGGGACTGATCGCGATCTAACGACAAAGACGAGTAGGGGCTGACCCATGGATGGAATTCATGATGTTGGTGGTCGCCAAGGCTTTGGTCCAATCGAGGTCACAGAGTCCGATCCACCCTTTCCGACAGAATGGGAGGCGCGAGCCTTCGGCATCACTATATCTGTGACGGCCGCATCGGACTACAGCGTCGACAAGTTCCGTTATACGCGCGAACAATTGCCGCCTCTGGAGTATCTGACGTCGGCCTATTTCGAACAATGGATGCGCGGAACAATGGCGATGCTAGTTGGTAGCGGCCTTGTAACGGCAAAAGAGTTGGCCACTGGACGCAGCGACGGTACCATCGCATCTGGAGTTGGATTGCCCGAGTCAGGAATGGATGCACAAGCCGCTACTATGGTGTCGGCCAGATTTGATGGTCCTTTCGATGGCCAGCCTGCGTTTGCATCTGGCGATGGTGTGCAGGTCAGCCTGAATGCCCCAAGCGGTCATACGCGCCTACCGCAATATGTGCGCGGTAGAGATGGCAGGGTGATTGCCTATCACGGTGCACATGGCGTGCCAGAGGATAATGTGAAGAACGTCAAAACCTTCGAGCCGCTTTATACTGTTGCTTTTGCCCTTGGTGATCTTTTTGAAGAGCATCAGGGATCGGCAGACGAAGTCAATGTCGAAATCTGGGAGCGGTTTCTTGCCATTGCAGAGTAAAGTGCCCGAGGGATTTGACGCGCCGTGGCAAGCCGAAGCCTACGGAATAAGTCAGGCACTGATTGAGGCAGGCCATGTTTCTGCTGATCAATGGGCCAAGGCAATGAACGGGGCACTGCGCCGAAAACTGCATGAAGAAGGACGGCCGGACAATGTCGAGACATATGTGGCGGCGGTTGTTGAGGCGCTTGGCGAAGTGACCTCAACCAATGAGATTGTTACCGTGCAAGAACTAGAGCAGCGCGCCGAGGCTTGGCGGTCTGCGTACAAGCGCACGCCCCACGGCAAGCCCGTTAAGCTTTCTTAGCATGGACCTCGACTGCAGCTTTGTCCGGCAGAGCGGTCATTGATGCTGGCCGCAGCGAACGTTCGCTCAGAGCCCAAAGCGCCCGCTCCAAAAAACATAACGCCAACGTAAGACTGTCCTAGCTGGGTACGGAACAACAGGCAATTGTCCCGCTGCGACTTAAACATACGTCAGCTGTTAGGGTAGGAAAACCTTTCGCACACGAACTGGAATATCGAGGATTGCAATGGTCTCTTGACTGCCGTCGAAGATGTCCGCGAGTTCGGGCACAGAGCTCGTCATGCTGTAATCACCAGTTATTGGTTTTCCGATCGCAGAGCTCATTACGAGATCTGTAACGCTGTCATACCGATAGATCCGGTAGAAATCGGGGTTCGTGGACGAATAGGACAACGCCTCGCTGGAACTCCAACTCCGATTACCTGTCGTATAGTTGAGCGACATGGCAAGTTCTCCGCCGGTTGCGGTCATCCTCCAAGCATCTGTGCTTTGCCGCCCACCGGCAGCAGGGCCGGCCAACGAGTTCACGCGTGTGATCTCGGCAGAGACGTTAACCTGATAAGGGTCATTCTCCGGCTCCGATGTGTAAACGCGCATTACATAAATCCGAGTGGCATCGCCTCCGTCTTCTTTTCCAAGCCCTAGGAAAATAATTGCTCTACGACTTTCTGGCGCAAGAGGTTTGCCCTCGGCATCAACCATCAACACGCCATCTACAAAAGATACCAGCAGGTTGGCCCCTTTGAGTGGCCCGTTAGGGTAAGGCATGGAAGTCCATCCCTCTGGCAACAGTTCTTGCACGGCCGTTGGGTCAGCATTTAGGCCCACTATAACCCGACTATCGACATTTGTGCCCGTGAAGGTTTCAGCGCGGGCCTTGGACCAAGGTGTCACCAAAAATAGCCCAGCCAGTAGAACGGCGACGGCCCCGAATTTGATACTATGCATCAAATAATTCCTCCCATTTCATCTCTACAGGCAGACAACGCCGACCCGTCACACAAGAGGGAGTATGAGTTAGTAGCGATACCCCCATTTTGACTTAGATCAAGGCCACAATTTAGTGCAGTGTTGCGATGATGAAGCTATGTGTCTAACGACCGCTTGGTCCGCTTAGCGGACCTCGATGCATAGCGCAGCGAACGGCAGGTCTGAGCCCATTGTGTGAATTCGTCATAGTGCCGCCAACGTCCGGTTTGCGAAACTTGTAAGGAAGCTAGCGAAGGTCGACCCACGATGCCCGATTGCGCGAAGAACGTTGGCAAGCGTCTACAAAGCGCACTCCATCCAGCCCCTCAATGATGCCAATTGTCGCAGCGGACCGGTTCTGCGTTGTGATGACGTCAGCGGCCTCTCGATAGAGTGTTGCGAAGGCTTCCAGATAACCTTCTGGATGGCCGGCTGGAATTCGCGTGACAGCGGCGGCGGCACTGTTAGCGGCTCCACCTCCGCGGGTGATCATTTGGGGGGCTTGCCCAAATTTGGTGAACCATAGAACGTTGGGGTTTTCCTGGGCCCAGCGAAGCGAACCTTTGGTGCCGTAGACAGCCAAGGTCAGGTTGTTCTCATTGCCAACCGCGACCTGACTTGCCCAGAT
>NZ_JBVCWP010000372.1:0-3362 GCF_057460485.1 Boseongicola sp. | reverse complement strand
GGAGAGGTCGATACCCATGTTGCGTCGAGTGCTTGGTTGATTTTGTCGGTTCCAGATCCCGGTGGTGCCGCTCGGTGCCCACCTTTTCCCTTTCGACAACCTTTCAGACGTCAGATTTATGGGCGATTCCGGCGGCTGCGGGCGGGTGGGATCGGTGCCCGCGGAGTACTGCGACGCGTCATTGATTGGTTGGCGGAAATCGCCTATAATTATAAGAATCCTTGGGGGAGGATAACATGCATAAAAAAGCGATGGACGCTGCACAGGCGAATGTTTCGTCTGTTCTGTCTACCAAGTTTTCGGCCAAGGGCCGGACGCTGGAACAACAGTTGAAAGCGGCGCGCCGAAGTCTGCCGAAAGGGGCTCGGGAAGAAGTCGAGTTTCTGATCGATTCCGAACACAAGCTGAAACATCCCGTGCTGCGCAGCCGCGTTGATCCCAAAAAGGTCGAAGCGATCAGCCGTAGCTTCGATCAACGGTCCGGAAATTATAACAAGAAACGCGAGAAGTCCCGGGCCAGATACAGTTTGGCCAGCAGTATCATTCTGAGCATACTGGCCTCCAGTTTTGTGTTCTACGCCGTTCTGGTCTGGATCGACGCGCTATAGCCCGACCCGTCGTCAGTGCGCCGGACGGATAAAGGTGCCGTTGTTCAGCTCCCGAAACGCCTGTTCCAGTTCCTGACGGGTGTTCATGACGATCGGCCCGTGCCAGGCTACCGGTTCTTGTATAGGTCGGCCGGATATCAGCAGAAAGCGCACGCCGCGTTCGCCGGCTTGAACCGTGACCGTGTCGCCGGTATCGAAATTCACCAGCGTGCGGTTGCCGGACATGTCGCGGATGTTGACCTCTTCGCCACGCACTTCCTTTTCCAGCAAGACGCCGGTCGGGTCTGACGCGTAGTCAAAGGCCGCCGAGCCTTCGAAGACATAGGCGAAAGCCTTGCGGTAGGTGTCGACCGGAAAGGATTTTTTCACGCCTGGCGGGACGTAGATATCCAGATACTGCGGATCGGCGGCGATGCCGTCCACGGGACCGGTTTTGCCCCAGAACGAGCCGACGATGACTTTCACGCGGGTTCCGTCATCTTCGAAAATCTCGGGAATTTCCTTACCTTCGACATCCTGATAGCGCGGGCTGGTCATTTTCAGTTCGCTCGGCAGGTTTGCCCAAAGCTGGAAACCGTGCATTTGGCCCTTGGCGTTGCCCTTCGGCATTTCCTGATGGAGTATGCCGGACCCTGAGGTCATCCATTGCACGTCACCGGCCCCGAGCGTACCTGTATTGCCCAGGCTGTCGCCATGATCGACCGTGCCGGCCAGAACATAGGTGATCGTCTCGATGCCGCGGTGCGGATGCCACGGAAATCCGCGCTCGAAGCGGGCGGGGTTATCGTTGCGGAAGTCGTCGAGCAGCAGGAACGGGTCTTGCGCTTTTGGGTCATGAAAGCCGAAGGCGCGATACAAATCTACGCCGGCACCTTCTTTTGTGGGTTGCGCCTGCGATGTTGATTTTACGGGTCTTATGGACATGGAGTTGCTCCTTTCGCGCTTAATATAGGACTCCCTCTTAAGCAGAAACAGATGTCCGCAATGAAACGTAATGTTTCGATTTTGGAACCTAAGACGCCAGACGAGAATGGCATTTCGGGCAATTCTGCACCCGATTTCCCGATTTAGTTATTTGTTTCTTTCAGACTTAGCACGTTTGTAGGTTTCGGGTACTTGCTATTGGCTTCGCCGGCAGGCAATAGGCCGGAAGGAGGACTCTCTATGTCGGAAATTCTTGCTCGCCTGCAAATCGCGCCGGTCCGCCGTTGGGTTGGCGTTATTATTCTGGCGCTGATCGGCGTTGGGCTGATCTACAGCGGCCTTGTCTATCCGCCCGCCGCGCTGCTGGGGCGGCTCGCAATCTTTCTGCTCGGGTTCCTGATGATTCTGCAGGCCTATTGGAACTTGCAGGTCAGAAGCGGCGCGCTGGTCCTGAAAGAGGACGGCCTATGGGTCGAGAACGGGCCGCAACTGGCCGCGCTGGACAATATCGAGACGGTGCAGGTCAGTGCGTTCTCCATCAAGCCGTCGAACGGCTTTGCCGTCGTGCTGCGTAGCCCGGCGCGGTTAAAGTGGGTTCCGGGCCTGTACTGGTGCGTCGGCCGTCGCATCGGTGTCGGCGGAGCAACCCACCCGTCGCAGGCGAAGGCTATGGCCGAGTTGCTGAGCACGCTGATCATGGACCGCGAATAAGGGCTGCTACTTGCGGCCCCGGCGGGAATAAAGGAACTGCGCTTTCAGGCGTCGCCAGAAGGCGGCGGATAACAGGTGGCGCAGCCGTGCGCTGAGAACAGAATTGAGGATTTCAAGATCGATAGGAAGCTGTCGGAAATTGTCAAAGAGTCATTCACTCGGATCAATCTTTTGAGCTGGACTCCTTCTATCATAATAATTTCGTTAACTAAAACCAAAATTAAATCAAAATAATGTAGAATTTTATGTTGTGGCGTGTTGTTGGATTCCACGTGGGGACTTTCATTTAGTCTAACTGAATTGAATTAGAATCAGCTCTTTTGGGGCGAAGGGGGGTAATATGAATACTAAACACACATCTAAAAACGACGCAGTGAAAGTGTCCCGGCGGGCTATGCTTGGAAAATCGGCTAAGTATGCGGCCTTGATTCCTGCGGCTTCGCTGATCGTCACCAAAGCCAATGCTCACCAGTTCACGGGATCGAACGCGGAATGCAAACTCTCGCAACCCGCGAATCACTGTGACAGTCAGCACGCAGATCAGCCGCCGGTCTGATCTACGCGCACTGGCGGTCTGACATTTCCGAGAATGGTGTTAAACGGGGCAAGGTAATCGCTTTGCGCCGTTTAATACGTTATTTGATGTGAACTGGCCGGTCTGCACACGAGAACTGCGAAAACTCTTCCGGATCGCGGATGCGATTGGAAGGAATGTTGCCCAGACGCGCTATTTGTGACATCTGATTTGTATCGGAATACAAAAAAGGATGCCCCATGCGCTACCTCCACACTATGGTCCGGGCGGCCAACCTGGAAAAATCCCTCGATTTCTACTGCAATGCTCTCGGCCTGGTCGAGCAGCGTCGCAAGGACTTCCCGCAAGGCAAATTCACGCTGGTTTTTCTGGCTGCGCCAGAAGATAAGAAATCCGCGAAAGCCACCGGCGCGCCCGAGTTGGAAATCACCTATAATTGGGACTCAGACGAGAAGCTCGAAACCGGCCGCAGCTGGGGTCATCTGGCCTATCGGGTTGAAAACATTTACGAGACCTGCCAGCGTTTGATGGATCACGGCGTCACGATCAACCGGCCGCCCCGCGACGGGCATATGGCTTTCGTG
>NZ_JBVCWP010000371.1:0-3372 GCF_057460485.1 Boseongicola sp. | reverse complement strand
CTGATTTGTAATCAGTAGGTCCGCGGTTCGAGTCCGTGTGGGGGCACCATTATTTTCGGGTAATATATTGAAAATAATAGGCTAACTGAATTCATATCTTAATTTATCCACCTAATTATCCCCCTTTTGCCTCGCGGTCACTTGTTTGAGGCGGGTGATAAAGTCGACATCTCCTTCGTCGCGGGTGATATATTCCCAACCCTTGGTGGTCCGCACATTCGCAGAAACCGGTGTGGAGCATAGCTCGCCACCCTCGCGCCATATCTTATTGAAAATTACGATGCTTGGCGCGCGGTCGTTTTTGATTCCCCGCTTCGCTTCGAGCCGTTCGATCCGTGTTCGAAGTGGTGTCATGTGCCGACCATTTCCAGATATGGGCTTGCTAGGACTGCGCAGAGTTTCGGCGCGTGCAAAGCATACGCTTTCTACTCCAAGTGTACCAGTTTATGGGCGTAGAAAGCACCGTCCTCCTTCACGACAAGCTCGGCGATCGCAGACGTGCGATTGGAGGACGAGCGTACATTCGTGATCTAACCCAAAATCTACTGGTCGCGAGGGCGTGCAATCCTGCGACGGCAAATGCCCGCTATAGTCAAAGCTGTCGTTGGCCCATAAGTCCCAGATCAATTCAGGAGGCCATATCCACCAAAACTTCATTCATCGAAACCTCTGGCGGTGAAGCAAAATGTGGACCGAACTCCCGCATCGTACTTTGAAATTTGGCGCTGGCTCTCAGACGCTGATAAGACTCTGTATCTCGCCAAGTAGCCAAGACCGTTAGAACGTCTGTGTCATGGTCAAAAATCATTCGCGCGCCCAACCAATCTGTTTCCGAACTTACGAGTTTGGGGTTGGTTTTTTGAAACAAATCGGAACAAATCTCACTTGTGCCGGGTTTGAGCTTAACTCTCGTCATAACAACATACATCGAAAATCCCTTCTAGAACCCTGTGGGCAATCTTAGCGGGGGTATTCATGGCTGGGAAGTATGAGCCAGGGGTAATGACGGCAGTGCGGAGAGGCTGTGTGAAAACTCGGGATTCTTCATGATTTCGCGCCGCTCGTTTTCGGGAGTTGCTAATTTGATGGTTCAGCTCGATCAGAGCGCGCCCAAATCTGGCAATTTTTGGCATTTGTAAAAGCTCTCGATAGTTTTCACACAGCCCCCGGACAATGCAGCCATCATCACGTCAGATGGTGGATCAACCCCACAACGGCAACCCCGACAGCGCCGAAGCAGCAATAATGGCGTAGGCCACACCGCGGTACATGCGCTCGTATCCAGGGCGAAAAATGCGGGCACCCAAAACACTTCCAGCAAGGGTTGGAATGATGAGCGCTAACCCCAGGATGATCGCCGACGGGTCCAGTTTTCCAAACAATGCCAATGCGGGCAGGAGAACCACGTCTGTCATCAACAAAAATAAAAATGTGTTTGCCCTGATTGCTTGAGCGGAAAGTGCGCTCGCCATGTAGAGAAGGATAACTGGCGGGCCGGGAAGCCCTGCAACACCTTGAAGAAAACCGGACATCCCGCCTGTTGCAAATATCAATGGTGCCGAAAGTTGGCCACGATAGCGGAACCCCGAAATCAGGCTCGCAAGCATGAAAAGTGCGACGAAGGAAACCGTAAATCGAAAGACTTCCGGTGCAACTAGCGTCAGAGTCAGCAGCCCAAGTGGCAAGGCTAGGATGAGACCCGCCAAGAGCCGCACAAGATCACCGACGTCGCAATCTCGACTCGCTTGGCGGACCAAGGGAAGCGGCCCGATCAAATCGAATATCACGATTGTCGTTATGGCTTGAAAGGGCGACAAAACCTGCGCTGCAATTGGCAAGTACACCAACGCGGACCCAAAGCCGGAAAATCCTCTGACAAGCGCCGCCAGAAACGCAGCACTGCCCAGAAGGGCCAATTGCAAAATACCGTATGTCTCAATCAAATCCACCGCACATTGCTAGGGACTTGCCATCTCGAAGTCTACCTAGGTCAATAATGTAAGAAGTTGTCCGCAATGGGCTTATTCTGTTGAAAAACTCCAGTTTCGGGCCTGGCGGACAGATTTTTTCGCCATACAGGTCGATAAGTTTATTTTGGCAAGGGGGATCGGCCAAATCAAGCCTCCCGGGTTGCTAGGCCGGGTCGCGTCGTCTGGTTTACTATCTTAGCTGGCTTTGACAGGATTTGCGGTTTTGACGGGAATTTGGGATTTTCAGATTTTGGAGTTTTCAACAGAATAACCTCGAAGCGGCCGTTCGCTGCGGGATGCATCAAGGTCCGCTATGGCGATATTCGGCAGGTTGCCGCTCTAAAAGGCCAGACCCTAGCGATTGACATCTGACCGACGGGCTGGCCTCAACTGCACCTAATCAAGAGCAGCCATTTGCGATCAAGGAGAACTCCATGAAGGATGACGCCATCCATGACGGTGACCAAGTCTTCGAGGACTTCATCGAAAAGGAGCTGGAGGCTCTAGCTGAGCGCGCAAGACAAAAGGGTATCTGCATGGATTGCCTCACAGACCGTCTTATTGCCGAGATGGTGACCAGCCTAACTCGCGCGGGCGTTCCAGCTTCCAATATTCTCGGCGTGGTCGCTGACGGTATGGCCTTGGCAGAGGAACCTGAGCCTGAGGAAGGAAGCGATCACCGTCGAAGGGTGCATTGATTAGAATTGTTTGAGGAACAAGCGCTCGACGAGCAGTAAGCGCCCAATAGCCCGCAGAGTCCCTATAAAGCCCGCACAGAGTCACCGGCCATTATCGCCACCCATATAAGGCAAAGCGCCCAGCGACTCTCTCCGAGGCCCTCAGGGGGACGATGCTTGAAGTTATTTAAGAAGCCCCTTCAGATGGTCGACTATGTTAGCGAGCGGTTGTTGTCGGAACTGTCAGAGGAAACTGGCTTGAGTAGAGCAGGGCGGTTTCGTAGCCTTGCTGGATGAGAAAATCCAATCTATTTCGCTACTTCAAGACGTCGCCGGAGATCATCCGCCTCGCTGTTATGCTGTCCATTCGATTTCCGCTCTCCCTACGAAATGTCGAAGACCTGCTGCATGAGCGCGGCATCGAAATCAGCCACGAAACTGTCCGCTTTTGGTGGAACAGATTTGGCCCGATGTTTGCTGCTGAAATCCGTAGGAAACGGGCGAACCGGATGCGTGGCTATTCGAACTGGCGTTGGCATCTTGACGAGGTTTTCGTGAAGATCAACGGCGAGATGCATTACTTGTCGCGGGCGGTAGATCATGAAGGCGAGGTCCTGGAAAGTTATGTGACAAACCGGCGGGATCGCAAGGCAGCATTGAATTTTCTCAAAAAATCAATGAAGCGCTACGGCAAACCGGAAGTGATCGTGACCGATCTACTGCGG
>NZ_JBVCWP010000370.1:0-3400 GCF_057460485.1 Boseongicola sp. | reverse complement strand
CTTGTGACGCTCTTTTCCGATACCGCCGAAGCCGCCTGAAATAAAATGGACGTGGCCACGCCCAGGCAAACCTGTGTTTTTGTATCGGCTGTCTATTCCCCGTGGAAGGCTCTTTGAAAATTGACAGATAATTGTTGGGGTAGATACGATCGCGGAGTTCGATCTTCCGTTTTCAAGAAGGCTTCATCTGGCCTGCTGGGGCACGGCTTAAGGTCTGGTAAGGCCGTCATGGCCGCTTGATCGGGCACCAGCACGGCTTGATAATACGACATCCCAATTGCCTCATCGATGTCTGCATCCGCTCCAGTACTTTGAAATAGAGCAATGCAAAGAGGGCGAAAAGCGTCCCTTCCGAACGCGATCCTTGCACGCGTTCGTAAACCCGCAGCATAAACAGTGGGCACCCAGAATGAGTGGATTGGTGAGAGCGCTGAAGAATAATGCCCCGAGGAATAGCCCGCCAACCTTTGATTTGGCGAGAGATATCTGTTGAACAGGGTCCGTTCGGCCATCAAGAAACCCCTTGTCGGTTTGCGTTCTGAGACAGTTGCTTGCGCTGTTCTTGAATTTTCCGTTGGCAAAAACGCTGTCTTTCTTATTGGAGGCAGGAACGTTGGACCTGTCTTGGCGACTTTGCTCCGGTCGAAAACGCACGTGCCAACACGGCACCCTTCATGAACGGAGTGGTGCGTATCAGGTTGGGAAGAGTTAATTCAAATAGGGGCCAAGTAGTGGATATTTTGACTTATGGAAGACGAGGCCGGGATGGCGCCTATGCCAAGCCGCAAATAACGCCCTGTGGACCGCTACATCGCGACGCGCGTGACGGGAAGATATCCGTTGGATCTTCGAGGCAGGATAGAGAGCGCCCGCCTGTTTGGAGCTTATATTTTCAAACGCTGAGTGCTTTTTGCCGTGGTAGAACCATCGCCAACATACAAAGTCACTAAAGCTTTCGTGAAGGATTGAGCTTCACTGTACTCTGCTTTTGCGCATCGGAGAGCCAAAGATCATAAGGGGTTTTTTTGGGGGAAACGGTGGTTTTGACGAGATTGACCATGCCCGCAAGAATCGAAAACACCAGTCCGCAAAGGCAGACGACAAGGAAAGAGTTCATAACAAACCACATACTAATTACACTACGACTAAAGATTTAACCAAAGAACTTGGCCTATCTGTGGCGCGTTGATGGAAAAATCACGAAACGTAGGTTTTGTCGTGGTTAGATGACAACCGCTCCAGCTTTGGTTGCTCCGTTGGGCTTGTTTGCGATTTGTGACGAATAGCTCTCAAAGGCTTGCTGCATGCAGCAAGGCAAAGGTATCTGACGCGACATAGCCTTGGTTTCGCCGGATTTGGGCCGGCTCAGCTGTCGAGAAGGTTGGAACGGGCCAAAAACGCAGATATCCGAGAACGATCTGTCTCGGAAGCGCGAACAATACATCGCCTCCTTGCCACTTTCGCGCCCCGTTAGCCGATCATGGTTAGCGAAATTATAGTGGTTGCGAAGAAGGATGACAGCGTTGGTGTCGCAGGTGATGACATGGATTGGAGTTCCCAGATTCTGGATGACGCTTGGCGCCGTTCTGATCATTGCCGCTATGGGGCTGACCTATCACAACGATCAAAACCTTGCCGACAAGACGCTGGCGACAAAAGTTAATCTGCCCGATCCTGTTCGTATTCAGGATTTTGATCGGGCGTCCAACAGCAATCTATTGGGTGAGCTGCAGGTATTGGCAGAAGCAGATATTGATCAATCCGTTTTGCATCAGTTCGGTGAGGGCGATCTGAAAGAAAGCTATCTGCTCCTGCCGGTCTATCCGGTCAGCGAAGGCAGTTTCGTGCGAGCAGCATCTTTTATCAATGAACAGTCGCGCAGGCCGCATCGCCCCGTTAGTCGCGCATCAGCAGCAAACAAAGATACGCCAATCGCTGTTTTGGTCTACGATATGACGGACAAAATTCTGCGCCCTCGTGACGCCGAAGCTTTTGGTTTGACGGTGCTCGGGCGCGGCTTCAACGGAGACCTGGCGCTTGTTTCGGGTGTGGCGTTCTCGCGCGCGTTTTTGGCCGAAGGAACGACGCGCCAAGAGGTCGAGATTGCGGCGCGCGAAGAATACAATCTTTCCGGCGGCCAAGCGGTGCCACTGATTGCACCCTTTATTGCTCTTCGGGCGACCCCTCGTAGAGCGGATATGACAGAAGCCCGAAACCTTCTTGGATCGGTTGGAACTATTGCACTGTTGTTCGGCCTTAGTCTGCTTGCTCGTGGATTTTCAAAACACCCTATCGTTTTGAAGTCTTCAGGTCTCCGAAAGCCCAATCAAACGGGGACGGGTCAGTCGGCATTGTTTTTTGACCCGCTGCTGCCGCAAGACGAAATTCAAAAAGCGGAAAACGATGCGCGCGTTTCTTCGGAAATGTCGTTTGAGCGCATTTCGCGCCATGTGGGGCCAGTGCTGTCGCGTCTTAAAAGTCGACGGTGACACCTGGCAGGCGCAGCTCTTTCACCAGTTCCCGCAGTTCCTGACGCGCGGCGACATTCGACAAGTTCAAATTCTGTACGCCGATATCGCGCAAATCGAGAAGCGTCAGTCCGCGAGGAAACAGCTCGCGAAAAATAACCCGTTCTGAGAACCCGGGCGCTACGCGAAAGCCGATCCGTTTGGCCAGTGCATCGACGGCCTGAGCCATCTTTTTCTTGTTATGCATCTGTTGTGCGCCGACGCGATTGCGCACAATTACCCAGTCGATCGGGTCAAGGCCTGCTTGTGCGCGCAACTGCCGCGCGTTCCAGACCATTTCAGAATACACCGAGGGCCCTAGGATTTTGTTTGACTGCGCATCGGTCCGCGCCAGCAAATCGAAGTCCACGAAGCTGTCATTTAAAGGTGTTACAAGCGTATCGGCAAGCGAATGCGCCACCTGGCTTAGCCGTGTATGAGAGCCGGGGCAGTCGATCAGGATAAACTCGACCTCGCGCTCCAGGCCTGTAACAGCGGCGGACAGGCGTTGATCGTAGACGTTTTCGCCGGGGCCTAGGCTTTCGGCGCTTATTGCTGGCAGCTCCCGATAGATCGGTGTCGGCAAATCGAGGCCTTCAGCGTCCAGAAAAGCTTTCCTGTTTTCGATATAACGCCCAAAGCTTTTCTGCCTCAGATCAAGATCGAGAACGCCGACAACATGCCCCATCCGCACAAGGGCTGTCGAGATGTGCATGGACACGGTGGATTTACCCGCACCGCCCTTTTCGTTGCCTACGACGATAATATGGGCCACTGCCTGCCTCTGATCTTGAAGCGGTCCAGATGCCGCCGGTTGGCTGCACTATATGTTGTCACTGTCCGCAATAAAAGCGCGAGAGTGCATTGCGGGTAAGGTGTTTCAAGGGGGCGCG
>NZ_JBVCWP010000369.1:0-3400 GCF_057460485.1 Boseongicola sp. | reverse complement strand
GCGGACAATCCCGCATGCGCCAGCGCGAAAGCCCCAACACGGGAAAAGGATATCGTGTTGACCAGAAGGCGCATCAGCGCTTCAAGGAATTCTCCCAATGCGACGGCCGCTGCCACAGGCGTAAACCGGCCCTCGGCATCGCGCGCTCCAACAAGTGACCAGACGACACCGGCCGGCAAACCCCAAAGAGCCAGCGGTTGCCAATAGGCCAGCACCAGCGATCCATAGGTCAAGACAATGCCGCCTTTGGAGCGAAGCCATATGGGGCTTTTCTTGCGCCAAATCGCCTGCAGAAAATCCAGTGCGATTCCGACAAACAGAAATACCACCCCCATCAATACGGCAACGAATAGAACGGTGATCGGCGCGTCAAGCGGATGCAACCAAAATGGCGCAAGGATATCATCACGGCTGAATATACTGCCGAACAGCACGCCAAACAGCATGGCGGAAATGCCTCCGGGGATAAGAAGGGCCAACATGGGCAGCCGCTTTTTCATCAGGGCACCCAAAACAACCAGAACGGCTCCCTGACCGACATCCCCGAACATAAAACCAAACATGATTGTTGCAAGAAATGCGGTAGCGATGCCGGGGTCGGCCTCCCCTCTGGAAGGGACGCCCAGCATGCGTGGAAAAAGCTCAAATGCCTTTAGCCAGAAGGGATTGTGAAGCTCCATCGGCGCGTCTTCCAGATCGGCCGTAGGTGCAACATTGATAACGTAGTTGGCGCCAGCCTCATCCAGTTTTTCCCGGATGGTTTCACCTCCGATGGAATTTGTCCAGCCAGTGATCCGTATTGTATGCGAGGTTGCCTGCACTTCATCCCGATTGTCGTAGAGCCATTTCAAAACGTCGATACGTGAAAGCACATCCCGGAGATTATATTCTTCTGCCAAATCCGCCAACTCTCCGGAGACGGCTTGCAAGGATTTGGAATTTTCCTCTAGCTGGAGAGCGACCTGCCGCGCGTGTTCCGCAGGGTCCGATCCGAGAAAATCCGGGATCGGGACAAAGACGGCTTTGCGGGCCTTCATTTCGGCAACGAAGGAGGTCATGACATGCGGTTCAGCAATCGCGATCACGAAAACACCGGTCGAGGCCGGTATGTTGGCGCTGATAACACCCTCGGTTGCCGGTTCAAAGGTTGCACTGTCAAAGATAAAATAAATCGCACGCGACAGTAACTTGTTTTCAGTTGCGTCCGGCGCGCGTATCGGCAAGCCCGATCCGGCGTTACTGACGAGCATCTCGATCATCATCAGATCAGAACGTCTGGCTGTCAGGGCCTGCTGAGAGGCGATAACAGGATCCGCCCTCTGCGCCCAGTTCTTCAACGTCTCGATTGTATCATCAAGTAGCGCGACCGGGTCTTCCAAAGACGCCTGCACATCCCGGTTCACGGGCGGCCAAATCGCGGCGTAACGTTTTTGCATTTCACCGAACTCTTCGAAGAACGGCTCCAACTTTGGTAACACCGGCTCGGCGCCCTCGAGGGGATTTGCCTGAAGGTGCGCACCGCCGCTTCGTGCAAGTTCCTGCATGACCCGGGCAAAATCCTCATGGGTCGTAATTATCTCGAACCAAAGGGTGGCGCGGGCGCGAAGCATCAGGCCCCTTCCAACTCAAGAGGCCCGGAAAAGACAATGCGGCTGACAAGAACCCCGCGCAACCTTTCAAAATCCAGAGCAATCAGACCCAGATAGGCGAAAACCGCAGCGGGCGTCTGGGTGCGCTTTCGGAAAAGTCCCTTCAGGTAGCGGCCGAGTTCTTGCCAAGTCTTGGCGGCCTCGGTCATCTTGCGGGTTTGATTGCCAAGATAGCGATCAAGCAACGGCTTCAAGTCAGCACTGAGGGTTTCCGCATATCGTTTATCGGGCAAGCGAGAGCTCCATTCATTGCGCCACATTTCAGCAATTTCGAGCTTGGAATACCCTGCCTTTTCACCGGACTGCATCCCTTCCGCCAACTGGCCAAATTCTATTTTCAAGCGCAACCATCCGGGGATGCCGCCATTCTCGGGCGAATACTCGAACCGACGCAAATGCGGCAGGACAACCAGCCACTGCGTTGGACTCTGCCATTTGTCCGGCAGCCAATTGGAGATTTCAAATACAACTGCACTCCACTCTTCGCGAAGAACCCGTTCAACATCATGCACGGTATTTGTGCGATCCAGACGCGAAGTAACGTTTGCAGCCGCCGTTTGGTTTATCACATCGAGGCAATTTCCAAAATTCCGGCTTCCCCCCAGCATTTGCCAATCAGACTCCAAAAGCCTGCCTTCGAGACGGGCGTGCAATCGCGCTTGCGCATATGCAAAATCGGACCTGCTCATTTCGCGTCGATCCCGACGATCCGTCGCGCAAGCCTCTTGGTAATATCCTTGATTGTGTCGGCCCCGATTTCTGTTCCGCTTATGTCAATTTCGCGCTGAAAAGCCTCTTCGAATTCCATTTTTTTATGCGCGAGATTTTCACGAAAACAGCCATGCAGCGCCTGTATTCGCTTGTCTGTTCGAATCGCGATCTTCCGAGCGTCATCCTGAGCTTCCTGAAGAATTGCTTCCGCCCGCGCTCTTGCCGTAGCGAGCCGCATCTGGGCGGATTTTTCGGCTTCAATAACTTGTGTAAGCCTTTGAAACTCGTGCCCTGTTCCACGATTATCATTTGCCATGTGAAACCTCCTTGTTCTTACAACAATCCGCCAAGAATCTCACGTCAACACGTAATTTCCTATCTTGAACAGGCTCCGCATGTAGAGCCATACAACCGTTTTCAGTTTCGTGGCGGGCGTGATCCCGCTAATACCCCCATGTTGGGTCGGTCGTCGGTATATGTCCAGAGGGTCGTGTCATAAGGAGCTGTCAAACCAATGCGAACCAGTCTCTATTTCCTTAATACAGCAACTCTCAGGACGCCCCAAGTTGACGCCTCTCGGCAAGGGCAGAGGTGCGGTGCAACTCGAAATTGGACCTGCTGCAGAGATGCCGTTCCTAGTTGGAAAGGTTGTAGACGGATGAGTGAACGGCAACCAATTTCTGCTAACTTTTCATAGGCCTGAAGCGAAACATGGCCCGTTCCCGTCGTCGAAATTGAAAATGTAAATTCTACGCCCAGTTATTTAACTAGCGACCACTACGCCTTTTTTACCTTGGTGCGGCACTTGGCTTTGTCCGCCATCCGGTCACCATCCGGTCACCGGCGCCAAACTCGACAAAATTCGACCAAGTATCACCTAATTCAACAATCGGCGTGCCTGCACTACCCATCCGGAAAACATTCAATTTCCTTCAAAACGCTTCATTTCAGCACGCTTACGTTCACTCACCGAACAATCCGATCTCTACTCTGGCAGCGAAGAGGTCAGGAGTTCGATCCTCCTAGGCTCCACCAAATTT
>NZ_JBVCWP010000368.1:0-3405 GCF_057460485.1 Boseongicola sp. | reverse complement strand
GAACACCATGGCAGCCGACCGTGTGAACCAGCGTTTGAAGAAAGTGGAAACTTGTCGCTAAAAGAAGAAAAATCTTCTTCATCTCCTTTGAGAGCCGAACTTTTTGGGCATATGCGCGTCGCGTTTGATGGCCAGCCAGTCGAACTTCCCGCATCAAAGAAGACCCGGGGCTTGTTGGGGTATTTGCTTTCCAGCACACATCCACGTTCGCGCAACGAGCTGTGCGATTTGCTTTGGGCAGAGGCTGAGGACCCACGCGGAGCATTGCGATGGTCTCTCAGCAAATTGCGCACGAGCCTTGGGCCAGACAAAATTCGGGCAAATAGAAACACAGTGGAATTAAACAAGGCCGCGATCGACGTGGACGCTGCAATCATCAACGCTGCATCCGGAAACGTTGAAAGCAATACAACCGAGGCTCTGCTTGCCATCGAGAAATTGTTTCGGGGTGAATTTCTGAATGGGCTGGAGCTATCCTCTTGCTACGGCTTCTACGAATGGTGTCAGTCGGAAAGGTCGAGATATGGCCGGCTCCATGCAAAAGTCTTGGAAACGCTCATTTCCCGGTATAGCGACCAGCCCGGTGCGGCACTGGAATTTGCGCACAAGCTAGTCGGTATGGATCCTTTCCAAGAGAGTTCTCACATCAGGGTCATCGAGTTACTTTTGGCGCTTGGTCGGCCAGAGGATGCGACCGTTCAGGCGGCACATTGCCGCAAGATTTTTGAACTTGAGCTTGGTGTTGAACCTTCTCAGGCACTCGATTTGGCCTGTCAAACGGTCCCGATTTCAGCGGCCAGCCTGCAAATGCCCCTTGAACGGCGCCAGGCGAACAGTGGCTCTTCCAGTTCCAGCGTACGATCTCGAGCACCCTTCGTCGGACGTGACGCGGAGTATCAGCTTGTCCGGAGTGCCTTCGACGGTTCAGGCCCTGCCGTCGCCTTAATCGTTGGCCCTCCCGGTATCGGAAAATCCACCCTTCTCGATAAAATAGGCAAAGACTACGGACCACGTCGCCTGTCGGCGCGCGCGGTCGAAGTTGAACGCTCACGCCCTTTTGGTATTTGGCTGGATGCACTGGAAGGCATGGTCGAAACAGAGGTCGTTTCAGATATTCGGCACAAGTTGCGGGAAGGGCTTCTTGTCAGGTCGACTAGCTCAGAAACCCTAACGGAAGGGCAATTATTCGAGGGTTTCCGTATCCTTCTTTTAAATCTGTCTCAAGTTCACCCTGTCTTGATTGCACTGGATGACGCGCAATGGATGGAACAATCTTCCTGCGCATTGTTGAGCTACCTTATTCGCCACCTCGATTCCAGGCAGGTCCATTTCTGTATTGCAGCGCGCGCTGGTGAGATCGACGACAACGAGGGCGTTCAGTCCTTGCTTTCGGGGCTTGGAAATAATGTTCAAAGGATTGCTTTGACTGGATTGTCAGAGACTGATGCTAGCTCGCTGGTAAAAGAGCTTCGTCCTACTGCAAATGTGCAGGACGTTGTCAGGAAAGCGCAAGGCAACCCGCTATATCTCATGGAATTGTCCCGCACAGGTGGCCAAGGTTCGATGTCGACTACACTACTGGATGTTCTGGCTGACAGACTTGAACGACTTTCTCAGCCTGCCATCGCCTTTGCGTCTTGGGCCTCCATTTTCGGACGGACCATCCCAATGAACACGGCAATCAAAGCATCTGGATTAGATATTTCGTTCGTCTTGAGCGCGATTGAGGAACTTGAAAACTACGAGATCATAAGGCCGACCAATGCAGGTAACATTGAATTCACCCATGATCTTGTCCGAGAGAGTACCTACGAACGTATATCCAACATTCGTCGTCGGCTCATGCATGGCAGGGTCGCGGAATTTCTGGCGCTTGAAATGCCCCAAAAACCCAGTGTCGCAGAGAGTGTGCTGTACCACTGCACAATGACCGATAACCATAGCGTTGCCGCAGAGGCTGCCGTCATCGCCGGTCAACACGCATTGAAAGCCTATGCGAATTCTGAAGCCGCAGAATTAGCCAGAAGAGGCTTGTTCCATGTTGAAAAACTGAATGTGGTCCGCGAGCGGATTAGACTAAGTATGGCATTGCTTGGGATACAAGTGTTGTCAGCGTCAGGTATTTCCAACAGCCGAACGCCTGAACTTGTCGCAGCCCTTCAAGCGCAAATCACTAAAGCGAACCAGTACATGATGGCAGACGAAGTCGCGCAAGGAGAATACCTTTTATCGGTACTCTTTCAGGAGCTCGGAGACTTGCAAGAAGCAAGCCTCGCCACGGCACGTGCAGCAGATGCGTCAAGGCAAATGGATGCGCAGAAAAAAGTCCGACAGCTTGCCAATTCTGCTCGCTGTCTGTTGGAGTTGGGCAGAGATATCCCCAAGGCAACTACTCTTAGCCTAGATGCCGATCAGTTGGCTGAGGAAGAAGGCGTTACCGATAGCGAAGTCTTCTGGAGCAGAGGGCTGTTGGCCTATTGGAACGGGGACTTGGATCGTGCTGCAGACGAAATCGCGAAGGCACTGGAGCTTGCTGAAGAAAATGAAGATCGGTGGCGGCAATGTAAATGCCTGACCTGGGCAGCGATGATTGCACTCGAACAAAACTACTCCGAAACTGCGATCAGCCACGCAAAATGCCTAGGAGAGCTTGCCGCAAAGATCGGTGAAGGGGCGATGGCCCCTTTGGCCCGGACTTTCATTGCTATGGCCCAGCGTGACGACAACGAACTTGATGAAGCGTTGGAAGCTCTAGAAATCGCCGATGACAAGGCTCACCTAGCTTATGTTCTGAACCTAGCCGCCGATCATCGCCGGACGACAGGCGACACTGACCGCGCACTGACCTTCGCACGGAAAGCATTTAAGACTGCAAGTGATATTGGAAACGAAAACGAAAAGGTTTTTGCACGATCACTTGCTATGATGTTGGGTGAAGACATGGGAGCCCCCATCACAGAGTCGGAAATAGATGAATGGTCGAAGTCATATACACTCAACGCGCGGGTCCGAAAGTTTGCTCGGTCTGCACAGCAAGAAAGAAAGACATTCTAGGAAAGGACCTTACATGCCCAAATTTATCGTCGAACGCAGTTTTGATCCGCCGCTAACCAAAGAGGATCTCGCCGCCACGGAAGAGCGAATGGCCCCATGCCTCGATCTATATGATGTGACTTGGCTCAGAAGTTATTGGAGCACGGATCGCAAAAGAATGGTCTGCGAATATGAAGCCCGAGATTCGGAATCCGTTCGCAACGTCCAACGTGAAGCTGGTGCCAAATTTGAGCGCGTATGGACTGCCGACCTTCTGGAGTGAATGTTGGCCATGTACTGTTATAGTAATTAAGCTGACGAACTGAACTAAGCTCAAAAAACGCAGGGATTAAAAATCCTCGTGTCGGTGGT
>NZ_JBVCWP010000367.1:0-3405 GCF_057460485.1 Boseongicola sp. | reverse complement strand
GGCCTAGAGCGCCGTCCTAAAAAACTGAATCGAGGGGATTCCCACACGGCTTGATTTGTGATTCACCATATTTGGAGGTGGATTATGGGTAAATCACTATCATTGGACATCCGTGAGCGTGTTGTTTCCTTAGTTGAGGACGGGTTTTCCTGCCACGAGGCGGCCCGTCGGTTCCGGATTTCGGCGGCCAGTGCGGTCAGGATTATGCAGCGCAAGAGGCGCACCGGATCGGTGGCGCCAGCACCGCAGGGAAGGCCGCGTATCAGCAAGCTGGATGCGGTCTCGAAGTTTCTGAAAGCTGAGATCGAGGCAACGCCAGACAAGACTATGCCGGAACTAGCGGCGGGACTGTTCAAAGAACATGGGGTCAGGGCAACACCGGCGATGTTGTCGCGTCATCTGATCCACCGGCTTGGTTATACATATAAAAAAATCCCTGATTGCGACAGAGCGCCGACGGATAAAGGTGCGCGCCGCGCGTTTCGAGTGGCAGCATCGCCGGCAGCCAAGGATGCGTCTTGAGCCACACAGGTTGATCTTTATCGACGAGACCGCCGTCACCACCAAGATGACCCGCCTACGTGGACGATCGCTGCGCGGGGTGCGGTTGGACGCGGATGCGCCTTTTGGCCATTGGCATACGCAGACTTTCATCGCCGGGCTCCGTGTGGATGAACTGGCCGCCCCCTGGGTGCTGAATGGGCCGATGAACCGTGCCGCTTTCGAGGTTTATATCGAAACCCAACTCGCACCGTGTCTTCAACCCGGTGACGTGGTAATCGCAGATAACCTGTCCTCACATAAATCTGCGACGGCACAGGCATTCCTGAAGGCGCAAGGAAACTGGCTTTTGTTCCTACCACCCTACAGCCCCGACCTGAACCCGATTGAAATGGCGTTCTCAAAGATCAAAGCCCACCTGCGCCGCTTGAAAGCGCGCACCTTTGACACACTCTTCGCATCAGTCGCTGAAGTATGCGAACTCTTCCCGCCACAAGAGTGCGAAAACTTCTTCAGGGCTGCCGGGTATGTTGCAGATTAGATGGACGATGCTCTAGTGCGGACATCCTGAGGTATTCTTCACTAAGTTTCAGCCGATCAGAAAAGGCAGGCCTTGCGGACTTAGCCTTTCTTGGTCGCTCGCTCGAGCCTCTCAACGGCCGTCATCCAAAGGTCCTCAGCGCGCGCGAGGCCGTCCTCGACCTCGGTAAACTTCTTTTGCCATGTGCTGTACTCAACCTGGCGCGCAGGCGCGTAGATGTCGGGATCAGCAAGTCGCTCTGCAATCTTTCCGTGGATTTCAGCCAGCTTGGTGACCCGCGTTTCCGCAATCGAAGCTGCCTGGCGCAATTCAGCGACATCAGCGCGACTGGCGCGGGACGGCTTTGTCTTTGGTTTGTCCTGCTTTTGCGAGGGCTGATCGAGAAGCATGCGGCGATAGGCTTCGAGGTCTTGCTCATAGGGTCCGACCTGGCCGTCTTTCACCAGCCAGAGCCGATCTGCGACAAGACTGAGAAGGTGCATGTCGTGGCTCACGAGAACCACGGCTCCAGTATAAGCCGTAAGCGCTTCAACCAGCGCTTCGCGGCTTTCCCTATCAAGGTGGTTGGTCGGCTCGTCGAGGATCAGCAGATGCGGCGCATCCAGCGTCGCGATCATTAAAGACAGGCGGGCCTGCTGGCCACCAGACAACCGCCCGACGAGTGTTTCCGCCTGCGCGGCGCCAATTCCAAACCCGCCAAGACGCGAGCGTAGTTTGCCTGGACCCTCATCGGGGCGCAAACGGCGCACGTGATCAATCGGGGTTTCGTCAGCGTGCAGCTCGTCCAGCTGGTGTTGGGCAAAATAGCCGATCCGCAGTTTCCGCGCGCGCGTCAGCTGCCCTGCGAGCGGATCAAGCTTGCCCGCTAGAAGTTTCGACAGAGTGGATTTACCTTCGCCGTTTCGCCCAAGCAGCGCGATGCGGTCATCTTGGTCGATCCGAAGAGTAAGCCGAGACAGCACGGCCTCACCATCATAACCAACGGATGCGCGGTCGATGTTGATGATGGGAGGCGACAGTTCCTCGGGTGCGGGGAAAGTGAAGCGCTTCAGGGCAGCCTCTTGCGGCGTCGTAATCGGCTGCATCTTTGCGATCATCTTGATACGCGACTGCGCCTGGACCGCTTTGGAGGCTTTCGAGCGGAACCGATCTACAAAGCTTTGCAGGTGCGCGCGTCGGGCGTCTTGCTTGCGCGATTCTGACTCGGCCACCGCAAGTCGAGCAGTCCGCGTGGCGGCGAATGTATCGTAGTTGCCCCGATAAAGTGTCAGCTTGCGATCTTCGAGGTGCAGGATCGACGTCACGGCGCGGTTCAACAGGCCGCGATCGTGGCTGATTGTGATGACAGTATGCGGATACTTCGCAAGATAACTTTCCAGCCAAAGCGCGCCTTCAAGGTCGAGGTAATTGGTTGGCTCGTCGAGAAGCAACAAGTCTGGCGCAGAAAACAACACGCCGGCCAATGCAACCCGCATCCGCCAGCCGCCCGAGAATGCGGAACAAGGCATTGCCTGCTCTTCTCGGGTAAACCCTAGACCTCGCAGAATTGTACTGGCACGTGCTTCGGCCGACCAGGCGTCAATATCTGCGAGACGCGTTTGAATGTCGCTGATCCGCGTCGGGTCCGTCGCCGTTTCTGATTCTGCCAGAAGGCTTGCGCGCTCGGTGTCGGCCTCCAGCACAGTATCAAGCAGAGAGACCTCGGACCCTGGGACTTCTTGTGCAACACCGCCGATACGCGCGCCCTTGGGAATGTGGACGCTGCCGCCCTCCAATACCAACTCGCCGCGGATCAACTTGAAAAGCGTCGTCTTGCCCGTGCCATTGCGTCCGACAAATCCGATCTTGTGACCGGTCGGGATATTGGCCGAGGCATCCTCGAACAATGGTCGCCCTTCGATGGCGAAACGTATGGAGTCAATTCTGAGCACGAGGCTGCGCTTAGCAGAGGGGCAGGGGGAACTGAAAGCCCCTGTCTGCAAATTTCAAAGAAGCAGCCGCTTAGGGTGGTGCGATTGCCGATTGTGCCGCACCGCTTTGCCTTTTCATCCCCAACCATGCGTGCTAGTCGATCGGCGAATTTTTAGGCGGAATGCATAGGGCGTTCCACCCAACCCCAAAGAGGCAAAGACATGGCGCTCGAACGCACCTTTTCTATCATCAAACCAGACGCAACAAAGCGTAACCTTACCGGCAAAATCAACGCCAAGTTCGAGGAAGCTGGTCTGCGCATCGTCGCACAAAAGCGCATCCACATGACAAAGGCGCAAGCTGGCGAATTTTACAAAGTCCACGCAGAGCGTCCGTTCTACGATGAACTTTGCGACTTTATGGCATCCGAGCCGGTCGTCGTTCAGGTGCTT
>NZ_JBVCWP010000366.1:0-3414 GCF_057460485.1 Boseongicola sp. | reverse complement strand
TGACCCCAGCTTGTCGGTGACAACTTTATCTGGAATGTATCTCTGCTTTTTCAGGAGTTTTCGCATAAATTCAAGGGCCGCACGCTTGTTCCGGCGCGACTGGGCCAGGACCTCAAGAACCTCGCCTTCATCGTCAACAGCGCGCCACAGATATGTCCGCTTGCCACCAATGCGAACGAAAACCTCATCAAGATACCAGGTTCCTGACGGCTGAACGCGGCGGGATCGCACCCTGGTTGCGATCGCCGGGCCGAACTTCAAAATCCATCGGCGGATCGTTTCGTAGCTTACATCAATGCCACGTTCCGCAAGCAGTTCCTCCACGTCCCGAATGCTCAACGGAAAGCGAAAGTAGAGCCAGACAGCAAAGTGGATCACGGCTGCTGGAAATCGGTGGCGGGAATAGGAAATCTTGCTCATTCAACCGCACTAACCTGTTCGCGCGAGATCGTCGACTTAACGTGACAATGCCTATCTATCTCTAGTCCCTTGAGTTTGACATTTTAGCGTGAGCGACTACTTTGTGTTCACTTGTGTTCTTAATTTTTGGAATATTATGATGGCCAATGTGTCTGGAACATTTTCGGTTCGCCTGCCGGACTCGTTAAGAGATGACGTAGACGCACTTGCGGAACTGACAAAACGGTCACGCTCCTATATCGTCAAGGAGGCCGTCGCTCTCTATATGAAAGACCGCACCGCTTACCTGAGAGATTTGAATGAAGCAGTCGCTGATGCAGACAGTGGATTTGGCCATTCCGGTGAACAGGTATTTGACTGGATGAAGACATGGGGGACTGAAGATGAGGCTTCTCCCCCTGCCCCCGACTTAGAGCCGTAATTGGCAATTATGAAAATTGTTATTACCCGGAGTGCTGTTTTTGATCTCGACAGCCTGCGGCGGTACCTCGCCCCAAAGTCGCCAACCGGACTGCTCCATGTCATAGATGCCTTACAAAATTCAATTGAAGATATTCCCGCAAGCCTGTCGCGCGGACGCGCAACGCCTCATGACGATGTCTGGGAAAAGGTTGTTCCCAAATACGGTTACATCATCCCCTACTACGTCCGCGGCAATACTGTCTTTATTTTGCGGATCTATAACTCTCGCAGGAAGACGCTGAATTACGACGGTGTGCTTGATCTGGAGTGACTAGACGACATTGTAAATCTATTGCCCCACCCGGACTGCATTTTCACATTAACTCGAACAGTTAGCCAACTCAGTGGCCAAAAGTGAGGCCGGCGGCGACGAGACCCGAGCGAGGATTTTGGCGACGGTCGCACGCGTGGATATAGCCCCGGGCGAAATCAAAGTCGCTCTCTCAACCCAAAGGCGTTGCCTCGATGCTGCAGGTCGAGCGCGACAAAGTTTCCGGGGAACTCCTCGGCATTGCCTCCGAATGCCGAAATCGAAAGCGTGGCGGTGAAACCAAACTGATCCTTGAGAATGCAGCCGGCCCACGCGACAAAACATTGTTCAGGAACATTGCACCTGCCCATCGTTACTTTGATAAGATCCTGGACGGACAAAAATTTGGTGAAATCGCCAAGACAAGGGAATTACCCCTGTTTCAGTTCTGGGCGGTCTGTATCGCAACGGCGCCCGTGAACTCGCGCTGGTAGTAGGCGCGGTCGTCTTCGCCCAAACCCGGTCCTCGACCCAGTGCGCGCGCCTGCTGAAAGAACCCTTTGGCCGCATTGCCCTGCCCAACTTTGCTGACGACCAGTGAGGCCAGGAACGGCGCACCATTCTTGGCGTCCTCGACCATTGTCGCCTCGAGCGCCTGCGTGACTTTGCTAATGGAACCCGGCATATAGAGCCCCATAGCCCGGGCAAGCTGGCCGTAGGTCATCGGCACATCTGCGGCAGACAGGTCGGTCAAATGCGCACGGATGCGATCGCGCAACGCAGTGGCCGCAGTGGCCGCTTTTGCGGCAGCGCGCGGGGCGGGGATTTCATGAGCAGTGCCATCCGACGCGATTTCGGCGGCCCAGACCCGGCGGCTGGAGCGCATGATCAACCGCGTCTTTCCCGCGTCCGTCCCAGTGCCCGATTCCGATTGGCAGACAACCTCGCCCGATTGCATCGCCGCCCGCAGGGTTTCTACGTCCATGCCTAGACGCGGCGCAAGATAATCGGGCGAGATCAGGAATTGGCCATCCTCACGCACGATCGCATCGGATGGGACGGGGCGATACAATAAAGGTCGCTTTGGCTGTTGCTCATCGCCCGGTGCGGCGCTGTAATACGGGGTAGCACCGGCGGCATGGTCGGTTACGTCAACGATATCGCGGACTTCGGGCACGGCGGCGCGGATCATGCTTTCCACCCCGCCGCGCAGCGTCGCGGCAGACGATGCACAGCCCTGACATCCCCCCGACATCAGCATGCTGACAACGCCGTCCTGCACGTCCGTGACCCTGACGTGCCCGCCATGACCGGCAATCGCCGGGTTGGCCTGCCGGTCCAGCACGTCTTGAACGGCCAGCCGGATTTCGGCATCAGTTCGTGTCTGATCTACGGCTTTGGCCGCCATCCCTAGCGGTGCGGCGGATTGGGCCATGCTGTCGCGAATCGCCTGCGCAATCAGCCCTTTCAGGGTGACCCAATCGCGGTCAGCAGCCTTAAGCACAGCCACGACCGCGCCCGCGACATCAACCTTTTCAACACCGGCAATGGCAAACAGAGCCTTGGCCAATGGGGCGCTCTGACCTGCGGTCGCATTGGAATAGCTGGCCCCAGCCCCAGCCTGCACGTCACGGTCCAATACAAAGCGCATGGAATGTGGATCCGCGGGCGAGGTTTCGGCACGGATACGCAGTGGCGCCGTCAGATCAGACATCTTCAACCTCGGCGGCCACCATGGCGCGCAGATGACCAAATGTGTAAATGCCCGAACTGTGGCCATCGCTGAAGCTGGCGCCGATGGCATAGTTGCCAAGGCTCCAGATCCGGGTGGGGGCGATGTTCAGCGGCACAATTGCCGGAACCAGGACCGCGCGCCCGCTCATCTCATCAACGCAAGCCGCACAGCGGCATGCCAGACGTAAATCGCGCACATCGATCTGCTGGTAGTGGCCATCGAGCCAACGCAAGACCAAAGTGCGCCCGTCGCGCCGATCCAGTGCCACCGGAACTTCGGCAGCGCCGCCTGCGTGGGCCGCATGGAGCGAAGGCTTTGGTTTGCTGGCATCATCGTCCCAGTGCCAGTCAAACGGCGTTGGAATTCCTGCGGCGTCGCGCTCACGCCCGGACAGGATCGCGGCAATGTCGCGGTAGGCAGCCGCTGCAGGTACATCCGGGTGCGCAATTACCAAAGGGCGGCCCTCATCGCCGCAATCCACGATTGCAGGATCAAGCGGAATGGCACCCAGAAACGGAACGTCAAGGCTGGCCGCGATCTTGGCACC
>NZ_JBVCWP010000365.1:0-3464 GCF_057460485.1 Boseongicola sp. | reverse complement strand
GTCTCGCGGCACTTTGGGGTCATTTCGATCGGCTCGCCGGGTTCGGCTGCAACGAATGTTTCGAACCCGGGCGTTCGACTCGCAACCCGGAAAACCTCGTCAGCGTGCTGAAGGAACTTACGGCCAATATCCGGATCAATTTCGTGGCCAAGCTTTGCCTCGATGACTTCCTTGGCACGCACACTATTTTCGAGACGCCTGACCAATTCTGCCATTTCGGTAATTCGGACCAGTCGCGAGAGATAGGGAACGTCTGCTCCGCCTATGGGGAGAACTTTCCCGTCCCAACGGGCATAGTAGTAGGGGATGCTTTCCAACACCGCTTTCGACACAGGCAACCTTTTCGCCAAGAGATATGATTGGCGGCAGTGTGCGGCCGTGAAATCCGGCGCGGCATCCGGCAATATATCGCATATGTAGTTGAAAGCCGCGTCACGTTCATCTTCTGGCGCCTCGAGGGCAATGAAGTGTTCCAGGTGCTTCTTAAGGTCCTCGCGGTCGGCCCAATCGCCCAGCATCGTCGCGACTGCAAATCCTTGATCGTCACCAAATGAAAGCATTCCGGTTTCGTGGCTGGTGATCGTGCAACCAATGAAACGGACTAGAGCTAGATAATAGGCGTCTTTCTGAGTTGTTAGATCGTCTCCAATTCTTCTGGAGAACTCTGCCGCTACAATCGCTGCTGACAAGCCCGAACCTTGCGGCCTACCTGTCGCGGCGTCGGCTGTCAGCGCCAGGACACCCAGACCTTCCGAAATTCTCGCCATTCCATCCCCTAGTGATTGCAAGCCAGTTGGAGAAATAGATCAGGTTTGGGACTTCCAAACAAGCCAAGCATCTGACTTGGATGTCCGCTATACGGACAAATCTGCCTCGCAAATTCTCGTCAATCACGCTGCTTTTCGTAAAAGATCACACGCCTTCGACCTGTCTTGCGTAGTCATCTGCGTCGAACCATCCTCGGGAGGCCTTGACCTTCAAGTCGTCGCTGATGTCCCATTCCTCCCATCCCCTTATCTTGAGTGGATTTCCGGTCTTTGCGTCGTGGCCGGTAAATGTCCAAACATAGATCACATGAGGTCCTGCGCACCTGACTTCGTCACACACCAGCGAGAGGTCAGGGACGTCTGCGTAGAAGCCAGACGCCATGTCAGCGACGCGTGAGCGTCCTGTCCACGGTTCTTCCCGATTTATGATGATTTCGCCATCCTCTGCATAAAACGATGCCACGGCTTCCGCTGATTTGGAGTTCCATGCTTCTGTGTACTCCCTTGCCATCTTTGTCACGGCTTTGGTCGAGACTGTCATAGGCATTCCCTTTCTTGATCTGGCGCCTCTGAAGTCTCGGCTAAATCAGTCCTTCTGTCCAGTTCGGTGGCACAAAGTTGTTGATAGTCTAGAATTGGATGTCCGCTTTGGGCTCAAAGCCGACGTTCGTCTATTATCCACCATCTAGCTCCCCCGCCGAAAATCGTGCTCCGTTTTCTCGCGTGTTCTTAAGTCATTTTTGGATTTCAGGAGGGCAATCCCCATGCGGAAATACACACTGGTCGACAAGGCTCAAGCCGTCCAAGGGCTCCAAACGAACATCTGAAAAAAGCTCGGAAAATTTGTATTGATTAGTTTCGAAGACTGCCAGCGAAACGATTTCCTTGCCCATTGATCAATACGATCTTGCCATTATTGACAACGTAATAGTCGAATCGAGGGCTCGGGTAATCTATGCAGCGAAAGCCGTTGTCATAGAAACGATAACTCGGCGCGCGCCATGAGTTGTTTCCGCTCGTATACAGATAGCTTCCGTCAGCGTTGTATTGTTCTGTTCCATCACTGAACACCAGCCTCTTCCCCTTTAGGGTCTTCTGCAGCCAGTTCGCGTTTACGCGTTGGTCTCCTTCAACAGTAGGAAATCTGGAAACATCGGGTGTACTTGACGGGCAGTCTGCCAGCGCGGCGCTACTGGTTCCCAACAAGGCAAAAATCAAAAAAATCAATCTCATTTGTTTTCTCTCGGTACAATAATTTAGATTTGGGGAAATTGCTCTTCTATGGGTTCTCAGGAAATGTCAGTGGCAAGGTAAAGTCAACAATTCGGCAAAATAATCATCGCGGCGACGGGCAAGAATCCATACTTATTGGAAATTTCCTCCTGAAGCGCACTGGAGGGCATCTTCTCACGCAGTTGCTTAGATTGTGCCGCGCACTTGAGGCGGACCGGAGATGTTTTGTAAGCCCTTTATGAGGCGGATGTTACGGGGCGGATGGTGTGCCCTCGTTCAAACTGCACATCCGGATAAGCCAAGTTCCGTCGGGTTGCCGCTCCAAAATGTTTAAGGAAGTTCCTTCGCCTGCAGCATCACCCTCGCTGAACGTGCCTAGGCACCAAGCCAAGTCGTCGGAGCCACCGAATTCGATCATCTCCATCATTTTATTTTCGCCGCCTTCGAGAGTCCACTCAGCATGGAGGGCTTCAATCTCCTTTTGCCCACGTGCAGCAGGGCCAAATGGTGAAACCAGCACTGCGTTGGCTGCAAAGAGGTCGGCACAGGCACGAGCATCCCTTCTTCGATACGCATTTACATAGGCGTCCCACACAGCCTGCAGCTCATTTCGCAACGCCATCGTTGTCCTCACTGGCAAAGAATGAATTTGATTAGGCGGCCTACCGTTTGGCCTGTCAAGAACAAGAGCCCAACAATCTGGTCCCCTTTTGGCTCAGAGCCGACCTTGAGTGAGGTTGGAGCCAACGTCTGCCATGTGGGCAAAGCGGACTTTGGTGCTAGTTGTTGTTACTGGTGCTTGCCGCCCGCATTCTACTTCCGACCATCTGCAGTGGAAGTATGGCGGGAGGCATCAAAGGCCTTTCCGGGAATGGTTCGCCTTCTTCTGACACCTCCCGCACGACGGGTACCGACAGATAGTCGCCTTCCAGCAATCAGATGTTGAGCAGTGCTTTTGCCTCGGCAAGCGCGTCAACCGAAGCCTGATGGTTGCCCGCCTCGTGCTCCGCCGCACCGGTGGCGCGAAGCTCTTTGACTCGAGCCATGTCCTGATCACTTATGGCTGCAGTTTCGAGCGCAGCGTCGATGGCGGCCATATCTGCCGGGCACTGGAATGCCAGAGCCGACCCGGCAAGTAGTGTGAAAAAGGCGGTCGTGATCAATGTCTTCATATCATCTATCCTTCCTGAAGGCGCCAATAGGCGCATGCTGCCAACATACCACTCGCACTGGATGGCGGAGATCAAATTCATGTGCGCGAAGTCGTGGGGTGACTGCGGCGGTCGTGTCGGTCAGAAGACTGGACGTACGCGCCCAACTTCGCGCTTCCCTTCGCCGTTGCGACAGGCCATACCCGCGGCATGCACCACGACCTCGCCCATTTTGAAAAGATCGCTCGCGACACCGTTGCCTCCCTGCCGGAGGCTTTCCGCCCCGCAGCAGAGGCCGTCCTTCTGCGCATCG
>NZ_JBVCWP010000364.1:0-3482 GCF_057460485.1 Boseongicola sp. | reverse complement strand
GAGTTTCAGGTTGCCGAACTGGGGTTCGGCACAGGTCTGAATTTTCTTGCGACATGGGCGGCTTGGGTGGCATCTGGGAAGCCTGGCACGCTGCGGTTCACGTCGTTTGAGCTATTTCCGATGGCGGCGGATGATATGGAGCGCGCGCTGTCCGTGTTTCCGACTTTGGCGGAGTTTGCAGCACCTTTGTTAGCGGCGCGCGGGGAGGGGCGGCTTTCCGTCAGAACCCCGGGCGTCGTCTTGGAGATTATCGAAGGCGATGCACGCCAGTCGGTGCCTGCGTGGGATGGGCTCGCGGATGCGTGGTATCTGGATGGCTTTGCACCGGCGCGCAATCCAGAGCTTTGGGAGCCGGAGTTGTTGCATGCCGTTGCCCGGCATACGGCGCCCGGTGGCACCGCCGCGACGTATTCGGCAGCGGGCGCGATCCGCCGCGGGTTGGCTGAAGCAGGGTTTGAAGTTGAACGGCGACCAGGGTTTGGGCGCAAACGGCATATGACGGTTGCGCGTATGGCTTGCCCCCGGTCTTAGCCCGCGCTTTTCAAATCGCTGATCAAAGCGTCGATATTGCCACCGCGCTTGTCGAGCATTGCACCGATTTCGGCGCGCTCTGATTTCAAAAGGCTGATGCCTTCGATCAAAAGATCAAAGAACCTGTCCGAACCAGACCTGTCCGACACCATGAAAGTGACACTGAACGGTGACTGGCCGCGAAGCTTGGCGACGCACTGCACTTCCTGAAAGCTTTTCATCTGGCGCGCGCTTTGCACGATGATCTCGCCACCGATAAAGTCACGGAACTGTTTGCCGTATTTGCGGGCAAGATATCCGGCGAAGGCATCAGAGAACTGGTTGAGCTGTTGGCTGCTGGCACTTCGGGCCGGGGGCCCGAGCGCCGAGCGTGAGATTGTCGGGACGTCCGCATAACGGTTAAAGATCACCTCGAAATCGCGATACATCGCGGATTCTGATTTGCCGGAATTGATCACCGAAGTGATCCGCGCGACGACATCGTCAATCAACGAACGAGCTTCGGCTGTGGCCAGAGCGAAGGCGGGGCTTGATGCAAAGCCCATCGTCGCCAGAAGGCCTGCAAGCGTTGTGCGGCGTGTCAGGTTACTCATCATACAATCCTTCATACAGGTCGCCGTATAGATCGACGGTTGCGTCGTCTGAGGTGCTTGCCAGCGAGAAACGGCGCGAATCGAGATAAAACAAGCGCAATTGTGTGTAGCTGTCGGCGCTGTCGTAGAGAATGGTGTCGATGGCTTCCGTCAACTCGAAGCGGCTATTCAGCGTTGAGGCAATTGTGAAGTCGAGGTTGGCGTCTTCGGCTTGGCTGCCAAGTTTTGGGCCAAGGACCGTGCCGATCGGGTTGGTCAGAATATCGACGACAAGACCCGCCGTGTCGCGTTCTGTTGACGGGCCAAAGACCGGCAGCACGAGATAGGCGCCTTCGCTGGCGCCCCAGACGGCAAGCGTGTCGGCGAAACCGCTGTCGCGGGCCTCAAGACCCATGTCCGAGGCCGGGTCGAACAGGCCAAGAAGGCCAAGCGTTGTGTTCACCGCGAAACGCGCTGTGTTGTGGATGGCGTCGCCAATGTCCCCTTGCATGATTTTGTTCATCACAGCGCTGGGCATCCCGAGATTGTCTGCAACGTTATCGACCGAGCGGCGAACAGGGCCTGGAACCAAGGTGCCATAGACTTGGCTGGCCGGCCGTAACGCCGAGCGGTCAAGTTCGCCATTTACCCAATGCGTAGCCCGGTTCACGGATTCGTATGGGTCATGCACATCAGTGCCCGGTTCCGGTACAGAACAGGCGGTAAGAAGCGCAAAACCAAGGCCAATGGCCAAAGCGCGCTTTGGGGAAATACGTGTGGGCAGCAAAATCAGACCAAATCGTTTGTTTTAATCAGCAGAGACATTAAGCGGATACATATGTGTTTTTCAGTTAAAGAACAGGTGGTAGGAGTACAAATTCACGCAAATGCGCGTTAAGTGTTGCCAGACAGGCGCGGCTGCGCGAAATCATGCTGATAGCAGGGAAACAGGGGCGATTTTGCGGCAATTGCGGTACGAAACGCCCAAAGAAGGAAATTCTAGATGAGCTCAAACTTTGATCAACGCCTGGCGGACCTTGGCCTTTCGCTTCCTGATGCGCCAGCGCCGCAAGCCAATTATGTGCCTTTTGTGGTGGTTGGGAACACCGTCTATGTCTCGGGGCAGGTGTCGATGAATGCGGACGGGTTGATCACAGGTAAAGTTGGGGCAGACCTGACGGCCGAAGAGGCAGCGAAGGCGGCTCAGACCTGTGCTCTGGCGCTTTTGGCACAGGCCAAGAAGGCCTGTGGTGGCGATATTTCGCGGCTGAAGCGCGTTGTGAAACTGACGGGGTTTGTGAACTCGACACCGGAATTCGGCGATCAGCCGACGGTGGTGAACGGGGCTTCGGATTTGTTGGTGGCGCTATTGGGGGATGCTGGGCGTCATGCCCGTTCGGCCGTAAGCGCGGGCGCATTGCCGTTTAATGTTGCTGTCGAAATCGAAGGTATTTTTGAGATCGAATGACCCGCATGCTTCCTCAATCCCTGATCCGGTTGCCGCTGGCGCATCGTGGACTGCACGATGCGCGGGCCGGTCGTATCGAAAACGCGATGGCGTCTTTTCAGGCGGCGGTTTCGGCCGGCTATGGCATTGAACTTGATATTCAATTGTCGGCTGACGGGCAGGCGATGGCCTTTCATGACTATAAGCTGGATCGGGTGACGGGTGAGACTGGGCTTGTGCGGGAAAAAACCGCAGCCGCGCTGACTTCGATCCGGTTGACCGGCTCCGATGGCACTATTCCGACGTTGCGTGAGGTTCTGGCCCTCGTGGATGGCAAGGTGCCGTTGTTGGTCGAGATTAAGGATCAGGATGGGGCTTTTGGCACCGATGTGGGGCCTTTGGAGCAAGCCGTGGCGCGAGATCTTCGCGATTACAGCGGCGAATGCGCCGTCATGTCGTTCAATCCCCACAGCGTGGCAGAGATGCAAAGGCTGCTGCCAGATATCCCGCGCGGACTAACGACGGACGCTTTTGCGCCGGGGTGTGGCCCCGCGTCGCTGGATGTGTTGGTCGGACTGCGCGCGATTGCCGATTTTGATCGGGTAGGGGCAAGTTTTATCAGCCATGATTGCAACGATCTTGATCGTGGTCGTGTGGGCGCCTTGAAGGCGCGCGGCGCAGGGATCCTCTGCTGGACCATTCGATCGTCTGAACAAGAGGCAAAAGCGCGGTTGATTGCGGAAAATATCACCTTTGAAGGCTATCTGCCGCGTCTGACGGCTTGAATCGCACGTCGTACGCGCCAGTTGTGAAACAACCCGCAAGAAGAGACGCATGAGCGCATCTGACATCGAAATTTCTGTACTTGGCGGTCTGGCCGAGATCGACCCGGACGTCTGGGACGCTTGCGCATGTCCGGAAGCGGTCGACGG
>NZ_JBVCWP010000363.1:0-3487 GCF_057460485.1 Boseongicola sp. | reverse complement strand
ATCAGGTTATCCGTGGGCCGTCGTTCGTAAAGGGCCTGTTCCAAAGCATCCAGAACAAATTGCGTTTGCTGTGATCTGGAGGCCCGCCAGCCAACGATCTTGTTGGAAAGCAGACCGGCAGCGCGCGCAGCAAACGACAGGGCGCGGTACGTTTGTGCCGTTAGTATTTCAGCTCGGCGAGGCGTTCCAATTCGACTGGAGCGAGAATTGGACCACTATCGGCGGCGAGCGCATCAATCTTCAGGTCGCCCATATCAGGTTGTCGCATGGCAGGGCGTTTCGTCAATGCCGAAGCGATCCATATAATTGTGAACACCGCTGCCGAAAATGGTGCGCCGAAGGTCATGCTAGGATGATGAGACCTGCTTTCCGCTCCGGCGGCGTCCCGTCTTGAGCGGGGGGGCTAGTTGCCGTCCTCCTCCCACGCTTCTTCGTCGCGGCGAAGCAGGTTGTAGAGGTCTTGTGATTCCGGAACGAGCCGCCCGGTGTCCCTGATATGGTCCGTGTCGGCTGCGAGGAGAATGACGATTTTTTCCAGTTCGGAAATTGGCAAGCCGCTGTTGATGATCTCGGCGATTTTATGGTCGCCGATATCGCCGAACAGGCGTTTGACTTCCTCATAGCTGATCAGGTGCTCATCCATATTCTTGCCTCTCCTTTGGGTTTGGGAACAGGTTAATCTTAATCATGGCTATGGTTCGATCAGGATTTCGTTGATCACAGGTGACTTTTGCCCATGACATCGCGCCAGGCTGTTCGCGCACAGACTACATAACCGGTCCCCGCTACGGTTGAGGCAGATCAATCAAACTATGCAGAACACCGCTTTTGTCGGCTGGGCGGGCATTGGCCGACCGCAGTTACCGGGCGTCGGTCGTCGGCCAATTGACTTGGCTCAAGATCCTCAGAGGCCGGAAGCGGTATTCTGCTAAGGTATCAACGGGAGAGCCAACCATGGAAACACCTGCCGAAGTCACCTTCAAGGATATCGATCATTCCGAAGCAATCGAAGCGCGCATTCGCGAACGTGTCGACAAACTGGAGGCGATGAACGCCGAAATTGTACGATGCCAGATTTGGGTGCGCGCGCCACACCATCGTCACAAGGACAAGGAGTACGAGATCGACATCAGCCTTCAGATGCCCGGCTCGACCCTCCATATTGACCGTCGCCCCGGTGATGATCACGCACATACTGATGTCTACGTCGCAATCAGAGACGCCTTTAATGCCATGGAGCGGCAACTTCGAAAATGGCAAAATCAGAACAAGGGCAGACCGGAGACCCATGCCGCTCCGCTGCAAGGGCGGATCAGCTCGTTGAACGGATACACGGACAGTGGGCAGATCTCGACCACGGACGGGCGGCTTGTCTATTTCCATCGCAATAGTGTCGCCAACGATGGATATGACGATCTGAATGAAGGTGACACCGTCGAGTTGAGCGTCGATGTCAAAGATGCCGATGAAGGGCCTCATGCCAGCTTCGTGCGCCCCGTAAGCACCCTGCGTTTTGTTGACAAGCCTGACTGAGAAACCTGTTAGTCACGGTCAGGCGAAGACCAGTCCTCGCCCACAACATTCCGCCTGCGAACGCAACCGATCGAGTCGAGTGGCGCTCAGGCAGCCTCGGCCACTAAACGTGGTCGAGTGACGCAACGCACCGATCTATGTTATCAGTGAACAAGGTCGCGTCAGGCCCCAAAATGGGCCTCCAGTCGATCAAAGGCCAGGTTGATCACGTCGTCCTCGACACAATAGGCCATCCGGACATGGTTCTCGCCCGACGGACCGAATGCGCTGCCTGGCGTGACCGTCACGTGCACCTGGTCCAGCAGATCGCGCGCGAACCGATCAGCATTGTCATGGCGAACAAGTACACGGGGAAAGACGTAATAGGCGCCCTGCGGGCGGACATAGCTAAAGACATGCGGCAATCGGTCAAGCCGCTCACAAATCAATGAACGGCGACGGTCCAATATGCGTTCAAACTCGACCAGGTGAACCGGTTCATTTTCCAGCGCGGCCAGCGCTGCGATCTGGCTTATTCGAGGAGTGCAGATCATCGTCAGATCGTGGATCTTGACGATCTCATTGCGCAGTGCTTCGGGGACGACCATGTATCCGACCCGCCAACCACTCATGGCGTAGGCTTTTGAGAATGTAAAAAGATAGGCGATGCAGTCAGCGACAGAGGGATCGGAGGCAAGATTGAAGAAGCGGTCGCGGTTGTCATAGACAAAGTGGCTATATGGGTCATCGATAATGATCAAAATACCATGGGCACGGGCGATGCGCGCCGCCCCCTGCAGCGTTCTTCTGGACAGTATTGCACCGGTTGGGTTCGACGGATTGACCAGAACGATGGCCTTCGTTTTCGGGCTGATCAGCTCTGGCAGAGCGTCGATGTCCAAGTCCCACCCCCTGGCTTCATTCATGGGCCAGAAAACCGGCACACCGCCATTGAACCGGATCTGTGAAATATGTGACACGAAACCGGGGTCAGTGACGATGACCTCATCCCCTTGGTCCACAATTGCGTGGAAAAGGGTCTGAAGCCCCTCCATGTTTCCCGCCGAAATCATCACCTGCTTGTCAGGATCGACGCATTGTCCTGTTCTGTGTTCGTGTTCTCGTGCGGCGGCAACGCAGAGCTCGGGCAGTCCGCCGGGCAATGCGTACATGCCGGCCTTTGGATCGTTTTCCAGCGCCTGCTTGGTTGCGGTCCGAATTGGCACAGGTGTCCGGAATGACGGCAGACCCCACGCAAGCGACGCCGCGTCGGGCACTTTCGCGTTCAGGATCGACATCTGTTTGATCGCCGACATCTCCAGATTGCAAGATCTGTCGGAGATCAATTGCGATTTCGAAATTATCGTCTGTTCCATATTGCGTGCCATACTGCCAAGTTTCCGATTTGATGAACGCTCTCTCGGCAGTCAGCGTAAACGTTCGCAAGTGGTTCTGATTGCGATTGATCAAATCAGCGCCAATCCTGTCGTCTAAATCATCAACCGATGCTGCAGTGCAGCTCTCGCACAGCTGATGGGGTGGATTGCTCATGCTCCAACCGGCGTCGTTTTGCACCATGGTGCAGCTTTAATGATCTGCGAGCGCAGAGGAGCCGCCCCCTGCAGGTCAAAACAATTGGGATCAATCTCGCCACGAGCCTCTTTCAGGGTTACGGGATCACTGAAAGTGACGAGGTCGCTTTCAACCTGCCTTCGCCGCGCACTCAGCTATTGCCGTTCTTCGCGCGGCTCAGTCCTTGCCTCGTCGGCATGAAAGCCAGTTCCACAAGTCATTACTGGGCGCGTCAGTTGACCGGGCTGGGCCATTAGGTTCGCCAGCTCCAAACCTTGTACGTCAAGCCCTATTCCACACAGCCAAGCCCTCAGGAAGGGGGCCGTCTCGATCGCTGTACGCAACGGGTCTTGGCGCGGCACAGTGCCATCGCGATATGTAAGGCCTGTCCTGACCCGCATCT
>NZ_JBVCWP010000362.1:0-3502 GCF_057460485.1 Boseongicola sp. | reverse complement strand
TTGGACGAAGTTGCAGCGCATCTGGACGCCAGACGGCGTCAGGCCCTCTATGACGAGATTTGTGCGCTCAGAGCGCAGGCCTGGATGACCGGCACCGGGCCGGAGTTGTTTGACGGACTTGGCGCGCGCGCACAGATATTCGAGGTCGTTGACGCCAACGATGCGTCACAGGTCCGACCATGACGATCTCACTTTCGGATGCGGCCCTCTATGCTGGGGCATTGTTCATCCTGTTTTTGACGCCGGGGCCCGTCTGGGTGGCCCTTATGGCCCGTGCTATGTCAGGTGGCTTTCGGTCGGCGTGGCCACTTGCGATGGGCGTTGTCGTGGGGGATGTCATTTGGCCGTTGGTAGCGATCCTGGGCGTGACTTGGATTGTCTCGGTATTCGACGGGTTCATGGTGGTTCTAAAGTGGGTTGCCTGTTTCACTTTCTTGACCATGGGCTACCTCCTTATTCAAAGTGCCGGAAAAGCCATCGCCAAAGACAGCCGATTGACCCGGCCGGGAATGTGGGCGGGGTTTGTTGCCGGGCTCGCCGTTATCCTTGGCAATCCAAAGGCAGTCCTTTTCTACATGGGCGTTTTGCCAGGCTTCTTTGATCTTACGCAACTGACTGGCGCGGACATTGCGGTGATCTGTGCGTTATCCTTTGCTGTGCCGTTGGCCGGAAACCTAATTCTTGCTGGATTTGTCGACCGAGCGCGTCGGTTGCTGACGTCTCCAAAAGCGCTGAAACGGATGAATATCGTATCGGGCGCGTTGCTTATTACGGTGGGAATTATCATTCCGTTCACCTGAGGTTTTGCCAGATAGTCGCGCTTGGGCTCTGGACGCGTCATACCCACTAAATATTGTGGTCTGGGCGTGACAGTTGCCCATAAAACGCCTATAAAATGTATGAAAACAACAAGGAAATTCCGAATGGCGGAGACGTCCGACGCGCAAGCTGAATATGGCGCCGATTCGATTAAAGTTCTCAGAGGCTTAGAGGCGGTTCGAAAGCGTCCCGGCATGTATATCGGGGACACAGATGATGGCTCGGGCCTGCACCATATGGTGTATGAAGTCGTTGATAATGGCATTGATGAGGTTTTGGCGGGTCATGCCGATGCCGTGACCGTGACAATCCACGCCGATGACAGCGTATCGGTCAGCGACAACGGCCGTGGAATCCCTGTTGACGTGCACGCGGAAGAGGGCGTTTCGGCTGCCGAAGTCATTATGACCCAGCTCCATGCCGGCGGTAAATTCGACCAGAATTCTTATAAGGTTTCGGGCGGTTTGCACGGTGTTGGTGTTTCCGTGGTGAACGCTCTGTCCGAATGGCTGGAGTTGCGGATCTGGCGGAACGATAAAGAGCACTACGCCCGGTTTGAAGGTGGTGACACGGTCGAGCACTTGCGGGTGGTCGGTGATGCCAATGGACGCAAAGGCACGGAAGTACGGTTTCTTGCAGCGACGACGACATTCTCCAATCTCGAATACCAGTTCAAGACCTTGGAGAATCGGCTTCGAGAGTTGGCTTTTCTGAATTCCGGCGTGCGGATTGTTCTGCGGGATGAGCGCCCAGCAGAGATGCTTGAGACCGAGTTTTTCTATGACGGCGGTGTGCGTGAATTTGTGCGATATCTTGATCGTAACAAATCCGCCATGATCGAGGATCCTATCTTCATCGAAGGCGAGAAAGACGGGATCACCGTTGAGGTCGCCATGTGGTGGAACGATAGTTACCACGAGACAGTTTTGCCGTTCACGAACAACATCCCGCAGCGTGATGGCGGATCGCATCTGGCTGGTTTCCGCGGCGCGCTAACTCGGACGATGAACCTTTATGCTGGATCGAGCGGTATCGCGCGCAAGGAGAAAGTAAGCTTCACCGGCGATGATGCGCGCGAGGGGCTGACCTGCGTGCTTTCTGTAAAAGTGCCGGATCCCAAGTTCTCGTCACAGACAAAAGACAAACTCGTGTCTTCAGAGGTCCGCCCTGCGGTTGAAGGCATGATGAACGAAAAGTTGTCCGAGTGGTTTGAAGAAAACCCAGGACCTGCGAAGTTGATTATCGGTAAGATTGTCGATGCGGCATTGGCGCGGGAAGCGGCTCGCAGAGCGCGCGAGATGACACGCAAGAAGTCTGCCCTTGATGTCGCATCGCTGCCGGGAAAGCTTGCCGATTGTCAGGAAAAGCGACCAGAGTTTCGCGAATTGTTCCTCGTCGAGGGGGACAGCGCAGGTGGGTCGGCTAAGCAAGGCCGGTCGCGTGCAAATCAGGCTGTCTTGCCGCTGCGAGGTAAGATTTTGAATGTTGAGCGGGCGCGGTTTGACCGGATGCTGGGAAGTCAGGAGATCGGCACGCTGATCACGGCGCTTGGCACCGGGATCGGCCGCGATGAGTTTGATGTCTCGAAACTGCGGTACCACAAGATCATCATCATGACGGATGCAGACGTAGATGGTGCGCATATCCGGACGCTTCTTCTGACGTTCTTCTTCCGACAGATGCCCGAGGTTATTGAAGGCGGTTACCTGTATATTGCGCAGCCGCCACTCTACAAAGTTGCGCGGGGCAAGTCCGAGGTTTATCTGAAGGACCAGCCGTCGCTGGACGACTATCTGATCCAGATGGGTGTCGAGGGCGCTATGCTTCGCCTCGGAACCGGCGAAGAGATCATCGGGCAGGACCTCGCGCGCGTCGTCGAGGATGCGCGGCAAGTGCGCCGTGTTTTGCAAGCTTTCCCAACGCATTATCCACAGAGTATTCTTGAGCAGGCCGCGATCGCCGGGGCCTTCGTGCCGGGGCAGGTCGATGCCGATTTGCAAGGTACGGCGGAAGCCGTTGCGGCACGTCTTGACCAAGTTGCTGTGGAATATGAGCGAGGTTGGCAAGGGCGGATAACACAGGATCACGGAATTCGGCTTGCCCGAGTTTTGCGGGGCGTTGAAGAAATTCGGACGTTGGATGGCCCGGTTCTGCGATCCGGTGAGGCCCGGCGATTGGGCGGTTATACAGCCGCCTTACAAGAGGTCTATGCGAAGCCCGCAAGACTGGTCCGGCGGGATCGCGAAAACGGAGTTCATGGCCCGCTTGATCTGTTGGACACCATTCTGGCAGAAGGCGAAAAAGGGCTCAGCCTTCAACGCTACAAAGGTCTTGGAGAAATGAACCCTGGTCAGCTGTGGGAAACTACGCTGGATCCAGAGGCGCGAACCTTGTTGCAAGTGAAGGTCGAAGACCTTGCGGAAGCCGATGATCTATTTACCAAGCTAATGGGCGATGTGGTCGAGCCACGGCGCGAATTCATTCAGCAAAACGCTCTGAATGTCGAAAACCTCGATTTTTAGAAATCTGGCGAGCGGGACCTTGTCCCGCTCGCTTTGCAGACCTGTAACGCTGTCCGCGAAAAGTTAACCGCCGCGCAAAGCTGCGGTCGATCAGGTTTTAGCCGCGTCCCGAAAATGGGTTTCGCCTCGACTGCGAGCGAGTTCGATCTGTTTTTGACGTT
>NZ_JBVCWP010000361.1:0-3507 GCF_057460485.1 Boseongicola sp. | reverse complement strand
TTCAGGACGGTTTCGTCGTTGCGTGTCAGCGTCCAGTCAACGCGACCAATGACGTTGTAGCGGCTGATGGACCCGTCGGGGAGGACGCCGAGTTGTTCTTCTTCGATGGCAATGTCGGCCCCCAAGATGAGGTCGGGGGCCGCAGCGATGCCAAGGCGGCTTTCAAGGCGGCGCGAAAGCGCGCGCCCCTCTTCGTCGGAGGGTGGCAGAACGTCGATGCGACCCGACAGGCTTTCCGCGCGACCCCCGGGCCCGTAGACGGGCTCAAAGCCGCAAGCGGCAAAAAGTGTCGCACCGCCAAGGAGTACGGCACGGCGGCTTAGTGATCTGGTTGGTTTATACCACAACATTAACAATGCGCCCCGGCACGACGATCAGCTTTTTCGGCTGACCTCCGGCCAGCGCTTTCACGACAGCATCGTCGGCAAGCGCCCGCTTTTCAACCTCTGCCTTGTCCATGTCTTTCGCAACGGTGATTTCCGAGCGGCGCTTGCCGTTGATCTGGATCGGCATGGTGACTGTATCCTCAATCAGAAGGCTTTCATCGGCGATGGGCCAGGGCGCGTTTGCGATAAGGCCTGTTCCGCCGAGCATGGCCCAGACTTCTTCCGCGAGGTGCGGGGTGAAGGGAGACATGAGTTGCGCAAGCGTCTTGGCAGCGTCGCGTTTGGCGGACGTTGATGCTTTGGATTTTTGCAGGGCATTGGTGAAGGTATAAAGCTTTGCGATGGCTGCATTAAAACCGAAGGTATCGACGCCCATTGTAACGTCGTGGATGGCTTTGTGCGTGGCGCGTTGGAGGTCTTTGTCTTCGGCGGTGTTTCCGGCATCTTCGCCTGCGACGGCGATCTCGCAGGAGAGGCGATGAACGCGGGCGAGGTGTTTGGCGGAAGCTTCGGCACCCGAAGCGGTCCATTCGACGTCACGCTCGGGCGGACTATCGCTTAGAACGAACCAGCGGGCGGTATCGGCACCATATTGGTCGATGATTGCGACCGGGTCGACGACGTTGTTTTTGGATTTCGACATTTTGGCGGAGGGGATAATCTCGACCTCGGTGCCGTCAGCGAGGAAACCTTTGCCGTCGCGGAGGTCTACGTCCTCTGGGTAATGATAGACAGGGCGGCCGTCCTGGGTCCCCTTGGTCTGATAAATCGCGTGGGTTACCATGCCTTGTGTAAACAGCGCATCGAAGGGCTCGATGGCACTTGCGGGCAGGTGGCCGCAGATGTGCATCGCGCGGGCAAAAAAGCGGGAATAAAGGAGGTGCAAGATCGCGTGCTCGATGCCGCCGATGTATTGATCGACGTTCATCCAGTAGGCGGCGTCTTCCATGACCGTCGGCGTGGTGGCGCGGGGTGCTGTGAAACGGGCAAAGTACCAGCTTGAGTCCACAAACGTGTCCATCGTGTCGGTTTCTCGGTTTGCCGGTTTGCCGCAGGACGGGCAAGCCGTGTCGCGCCATGTGGGGTGGCGGTCAAGAGGATTTCCGGGAATGTCGAAGGTGACGTCTTCGGGAAGTTCTACCGGCAGGTTCTCTTTCTTTTCGGGCACGACGCCGCAATCGTCGCAGTGGACGACGGGGATCGGGCAGCCCCAGTAGCGCTGGCGCGACAGGCCCCAGTCGCGCAGGCGGAAGTTTGTGACGCCTTTGCCCCAGCCTTGGGATTCCGCGAAGTCGATTGTTATGTTGACGGCGTCTTCGCCAGTGGCCACGTCGAGGCCCGCGAAATGGTTGATCCATTTGACGCTGTCGGTTTTGGGTGGAACGAAAGCTTCGCCTTCGACCGGAGCGGGGTTTTCGAGCGACAGGAAGGTGTCGATCACCGGCAAGTCGTACTTGCGGCAGAAATCAAGATCGCGCTGGTCGTGGGCCGGGCAGGCGAAGATCGCGCCGGTGCCGTAGTCCATCAGGATGAAGTTGGCGATCCAGACGGGGAGTTCCCAGTCGGGATTCAGCGGGTGTTTGACGGTGAGGCCGGTGTCCAGTCCGAGCTTTTCTGCTTTGTCCATTGCCTCCGCGGTTGTGCCGCCTTTGGCGACCTCTGTGCGGAAGGCGGCTATGGCGGGGTTTGTTTCTGCCAGTTCGCGCGCCAGCGGATGATCGGCCGATATGCCAACGAAGGACGCCCCCATCAGAGTATCGGGGCGTGTGGTGTAGACCTCGATCGCCTCGCCGCCGTCTGTACGCTCAAACGCAAACTGCAGGCCGCGCGATTTACCAATCCAGTTGGACTGCATCAGCTTTACTTTGGCGGGCCAGTTATCAAGGTCGTCGATGGCGTCGAGTAATTCCTCGGAGAAATCGCTGATTTTGAAGAACCACTGTGTGAGCTCACGGCGCACGACGTCGGCGCCTGATCTCCAGCCTTTTCCGTCGATGACCTGTTCGTTGGCCAGCACAGTCATATCGACCGGGTCCCAGTTCACGGTGGCGTTCTTGCGGTAGACCAGCCCTTTTTCCATGAAGTCGATGAACATGGATTGCTGTTGGCCGTAGTATTCCGGGTCGCAGGTGGCGAACATGCGCGACCAATCAAGGCCGAAGCCCAGCGGCTTCATCTGTTCGACCATCGTGTCGATGTTCTCGTAGGTCCATGTTTTCGGGTGGCCGCCGATGGCCATGGCGGCGTTTTCGGCAGGCATGCCGAAGGCGTCAAAGCCCATCGGGTGCAGGACGTTGTGACCCGTCGACAGCTTATACCGCGCGATCACGTCGCCCATTGTATAGTTACGCACATGTCCGATGTGGATGCGGCCCGACGGATAGGGGAACATCTCAAGGACGTAGTATTTCGGTTTGTCGCCCTCTTTGGTCGCGACAAAGGTTCCGGCGTCTTCCCAGGCCTTCTGCCATTTTGGTTCAATGGTCTTGGTGTCGTAAGGGGGCATGGGTGTCGTCTTTCGAGAAAATGAAAAGGCCGGGTGCAGTGACCCGGCCAGCGTCTTAGTCGGGCGGATGAATAAGGTCTATAGGTTGATGTCGCGGATGCGCAGTTGTCTCGCACGGGTCAGGATCGCGTCCTCCACAGCGCGCACGGTTGCCGTGGGTGCGGGGCCCGCGCGCGTGGCGAGAGCAAGGTTCAGTGAGCGAGCCTCAAGGGCCGGATCGCGCACAAAAACCGTGGCGCGGTAGGCTGTGCCGCCACCTGGAGGTGTGCCGAAGCCGGTAACAATGACGCCAGTAAAGGGGTCGGCTGATTGGATCGGTAGGAAATCGAGCACGTCGAATGTGGCGTTCCAGATGTACTTGTTTACCTCGATTGTGACGTTAGGGTCATCCACATTTGCGAAGAGGTCCCAGATCGTTCCTTCAGGTTCTTCTTCTCGAAGCGATTCGGGCGTTACGGTGTCTCCGTTGAAAACATTGCTGAAGGCCCCACAGCCGGACAGCAAAACCGCGATCGCAAGCGGCGCCAGCGCCCTGCTTGCGACAATTCGTGCCAATGCCCGCATATGTCTGTTCCTTCTTAAGATTTAGGGCATGATTAGCCGAGGAATCCCTGT
>NZ_JBVCWP010000360.1:0-3532 GCF_057460485.1 Boseongicola sp. | reverse complement strand
TGGGTGTCGTATGAGGTTCGCGAATTCGGAACGGCCGCTAGGGGTTCCTTTCTGCCGCTCGCCGGTCTTTTTTTTCAATTGTATGATCCATTTCTACGCTGACGGCACACATCGAAGGACACCATGGCTAACATCGCTTTCTGGATTATTCACGTTCCCGGCTGGTTGCTCTTCGTCTATCTCGTGGCAGCTCAATGCCCGGCCGCGGTAAGTTATACCCTTGGAATACGAATGGGCACACAAGAGCCTTCCGAGCGGATCACTGAGGTCGGGGTAGCCTTTTTCAAGGGTTATGCGGGGGCGGATCTTGTCTTCTACGTACCTCTGCTTGGCCTCGGACTTGTTGGGCATTTTCTAGAAACCTCATGGTCCCCACTAGTTCTAAGCGCAGCTCTGGGCGTCACCGTGTACTGGCCAATTGCATGTTTGTGGACTGTCAAAGCAGCAAGAGGCGTGAAAGGATGGGACCTACCCAAAGAGGTGCAATACTGGGTTGTACTTCCGGGGATTGCCGCGTGGGGCGCCCTCGCTTTCGTCCTGCTACTTCTGGGAAACTAGCCGCGTCCGCTTCGTCCCGCACAGTAGTCATTGGTTCATCCTGTAGCGAATGGCTGCTTCGAGCCCAAGGAAGACGTGCGGGCAGAACAGATCGTTTCTGCAATCAGATTGGGTCAGTACGACTTCTGTTTTTCAGATCACGGTTTAGAAAACGACCCCAGGTAACAGATTGAAGATTATCACGAGTACGAACACCGCAGCCCCGGTGATCATAGCTCGCTGAGATTTGGTTCTCGCCGCAAAGAAAGCCCATTCTTCCAAAACAAGAACCACGACGATTGCCGCAAGCGCTGCCGCCACCGAACTAGAAAAGTCGAACTCCATATGTCGTCTCCCGTGGGTTAATTCTGTGGAGCTGTGGCGTCGCCGCCGAAGAAACTGGTGACATCAGATGCAGGTTTGTCCCAGTCGCAAGGTGTGATCTTGGATCACTCCACCTGTATCGACTCCAGATAGACGACAACATTTGCGAGTGGTAGACCCGTCATCATTGGCTGTCCACTTGCCAGGGGCAAAGCGACGTTTTGGTCAGTTTCTAGAGAGGGTCCGAAGATGGGCATCTCCCCACCGTGGGCAAGCAGGGGCGCACGCCCATCAATTTTCCTCGCGACAGCTTCTGTTGGAAAGGTTCCGCCTTGTCGTGCTGAGAGTCTTGTTAGGTCAGGTGTCACAATGGCGAGCATTTCCGCCATCGGCCCGTCTCCTGTTGCATCTCGGCCATGGCATTGCCAACAGTACGTGTTGTACAGGCTCTGCCCATCTCGGATGTTCACCTCCTGCGCAGAGGCCATACTGGCGGTGACAATGGCCAAAAGTAGTCCGCGAAAAAGCACGCATTCACCTCTTTGCAAAGAAAAAATTGTTAAGCCAGCCCAGACGGGCCACCATCGAAGTTTAAATCCATCATAGGCACACGGTGTAAGTCTGACAAATCCGATCACGTTGACACCGGTTGATGTCCGCTTCGTCCCGCGAAGTGTGAATTCGACCATCGCCGGATTGTGCGCTTGCAGCGAATGACCGGTTCGACGGGCCGCACCGCAGCATTCGGAGGGCATGGTCAATGGCCGGTATGGGCCGTTCATGTTGGTCGGGGCGAGATCGTTTGGCAGGATCGCTGCGATGCGGCTAACGGCAGCAAGGAGCCCGAAGCCTGATTTGTGACGAGGCGATCAAGAACGTTGGTGACATGCAACTGGTATGCTCGTAGTGATCGAAACCGTTGCGGATAAATCGGAACGCATCAAAGTCGTGGTTCGTCCAGTTCGGTTTTGGTTTCCATCGAAGCCTGGACCAAGGAACGACAACTAATGACAAAAGTATCTTACATCATCCAATGGACGATCAACGACGGAGAAGTTGACAACTTTAAAACCATGGCCAGTGGGTTTGTATCAAGCGTTCAGGACGGCGAACCGGGAACTCTGGGATATCAATGGTATATCAGTGAAGATGGAAAGCACTGCCTGCTTGAAGAGACATTTGAGAGCTCCGAAGCGCTACTGACACATTTGGGCAATGTTGGTCCGAGCCTGCCCGGCATTCTGGAAATCGCGCCAATCACGCGACTTGAAGTCCGTGGCAATGCGTCAGCAGAGGCACGGGAGGCCCTTGCAGGCCTCGGTGCATCGCACTTCGCGCAATTTGCGGGCTTCGACAGATAGGTAAGTGATTTATGGGCAGGGATTGAGAACAACCCCTGCCCTTTCAGTCACTTTATCTGTCCAGGGCCTCTCGGAATTATCAAGGTGTCGAAAGCCGACGCCTTGCCAACAGCAAGGGGCAACGCTGCCAAGGCCACTCCACATTCGATACTTTAGGCAAAAACGTGGATAGGCTCCTTTAGGATCACTCTGCGCACGATCGAATGGCAAGTTGCAGAATTGGCCGCTTCGTCCCGCACACCGACGTTTTAGCCGACAAAAATGCTGCGCCATGCACGAATGGCCGCAATGCGAAAGTTGCGCCGCAGCGTTGCATGGAGCGGCCAAAGTCCGGTTTGGGCCGCGAGGTACCTATGTGTCGAAGACAGGTCGCGGTGCACCGTCGTCATTTAACGCTACGAAAACGAAATCAGCATCTGTAACCTTTGCAGCTTTTTCCGAATACCTTGGGCGCGCCCAAGCATCTACATGAATGCGCATGGATGTACGTCCGACTTTACGCAGAGTTGCGTAAAGCGTCACCTCATCGCCGACCCTGACCGGGCGCAGAAACTGCATCGCCTCCACGGAAACCGTGGCACCACGACCTTGCGAGACCCGACCGGCCATATTGCCTGCGGCAAGGTCCATCTGAGACATCAACCAGCCGCCGAAAATATCGCCTGACGGATTGGTATCTGCTGGCATTGCAATCGTGCGGATCACCGACACACCTTCGTCTTGCTGGCGACCGTGCAATCCACGCTGTTGCCCACGGGCAAGAGTATTTTCCGTATCATCACTCATCGAAACCACTCCTGTTTTAGACGGAAAGGGGCCGCAGACCGTCTAATTCATTGGTCAACTAGAAAGCCTTCACCAAAATCTAAAATTCTGCAACGGGACGTTGGTTTGTTGATCCGCATTGAAAAGGTCTGCGAGCCTCGCAAAGCTAAATTTCGTCAGGTGCGTCGCAACGCCCCCGAATGCAGAGAATGTCTTGTTCGAAAGGGCCCGGGTAGCAACACGTTTCAAAGTTAGTCTGCACGTTGTTCTTGTTTGCACTCGTCGATACTGCGGCGCTGCAGCATTTCATTGCTGCACCTGCATAATTGTTGCTGTATAGATTAGAAGATTCCGCGCTGCTTGGCGCTTAGGCGGGCATGCGCGTGCGCGGTCTGGTCCAAGCTTGACACACATTTCTTGAATTCAATACGGAGCAACCGACGATGACCCCACTGCCCACCCCGGTACAATTTCAGGTCGCCGCAATGCGGATGGCAGGATATACATTTTCTGCCAATCTCAGATTTATGCAGGATTTGACTCGC
>NZ_JBVCWP010000359.1:0-3538 GCF_057460485.1 Boseongicola sp. | reverse complement strand
CCGCGTGGCTCGTCACCATCTCACCCCCCCATTTCAGCCTTTGTTATCAGCTTAACCCGCCCAAGGCTTGGACGATTTGATCCGTATCAAGCAAGGACGGCAGGCTCTGCCAATCGATCGAGCTTGCTTGATTCTGAACCGCGGGGACACACATCCTCGTTCCAGATGGCCACCCGCCGCGGCATGCTTCGTTTTTCGGACCCCCTCAATTGCGGGCGCCCCAACAAAGGGTTGGAGCGCCACAAGTCACCGAAGGTCAGCCTGTTAGGCCGATCCGCTCAGACGGGCGGCAGGGGGGATGGCCGCACAAGAGTCGCCGTCTACCGGCGATCATGGTCTGCGCCGGCTGGCGTGACGTTGTTGCAGCGCAAGCTATGAGCAATCGGGGTCGCGCGACCCTGCTAGCCATTCTTGGGTGAAAGGTCGTGATGACCGGCAGCGAGCAAGCGCTCTCGCCGATCCGGCCGATCCGCTTGGGGTCATCAGCAGACATCGGAACGCGACCTAGCCGCGTCCACTTTGCACCCGAAAGCGGACATCGTCAGTGTCGAGGTAGATGTCCGTTAAGTGCCAAAAGCGGACATAAGGCTCGGATACGTTAGGAAGGCTACTTTCCGGACTTAGCTTCCAAGGATGCATCGACCATCGCGGTCGACTCGGGCCGGAGGTTCTCAATGCCTGCGTAAAAAAGCGCCTTGGGTCGGTTCTGATATTTTTGCCTCTTGAGGAGCCAAAAAGTTACACTTTCAGCATGTCTCCCCGGTTGCTCCATCAACCTTCAGATCAGAAGAAGACGACGACCGTAAACGCGTTGCGCCTCACTTGAGTCTTTCTTCTGCAGACCAAGCCGGTGCGTGCAATTCGGCCATCCTGAGTGCAACGAGGTCACCGGACCCAGTGCAGAAACAGGCTATGCGTAACTCCTCGATTATCAGCCGAAACCGCTCGATCAGCGCATCCGGCGACTCGTTTGCCGCCTGCAGCACGCCCGCAGCCATACCGGCGATATCCGCGCCGAGACGCACCGCCTTGGCAATATCAATTCCAGATCTTATGCCTCCCGACGCGATGATCGTCGCATTCGGGCAGGTAGTGCGAGCCTCCACAACGGCCTGGGCAGTGGGAATTCCCCAATCGACGAAGGCGTTGGCGAGCGAGGCCCGTCCGGGATCTTCGATACGAGCGGCTTCGACTGCCGCCCAACTGGTTCCGCCTGCACCCGCCACGTCGATGATGTCTATACCTGCCTCGGCAAAACGACGGGCGAGGCGGGCGGATAGACCTCCTCCGACCTCTTTGACGGCCAATGGCACCGGTATCGCCTGCGCAACCGCCACAATCTTGTCGAAGAGGCCCGCCCAATTTCGGTTGCCTTCAGGCTGCACGGCCTCCTGGAGGGGATTCAGATGGATATAGAGCGCGTCGGCCTCGATCATTTCAACCGCGCGCTTGGCTTCCTCCGCCCCGAAGCCGAGATTGAGCTGCGCAGCTCCCAGATTGCCCATGATCGGCACGGATGGCGCGATGGCGCGCAGCTTTTTCCCCAATCCGCCCGCTCCGCCTTCCTCAAGCGCAACGCGCTGCGAACCAACCGCGAAAGGCAGCTTCAGCTCTTCGCAAGCTGCTGCTACGGTTTCATTGATCGCGGCCGATCGAATCGGACCGCCGGTCATGGAGCTTACAAGCAGCGGCGCACTGATCTTTTTCCCGAGAAAGTGCGTACTAAGATCGATGAGGTCCAAATCGAGTTCGGGGAGCGCGCAATGAACAAACTTTATTTGTTCAAAGCCGGTTGATTCCCTGGGGCTTTCATGTCGATGCCCTAGAACGACTGAGAGATGCTCATTCTTTCTCTCTGAAAGAACTCTGCCTATGCGTGATTGTTTAGCCATGTACCCCTCAAGCGCATAACAACAGAAACAATCATTGATTATTCCAAAGGAGATCGGGTCGGCGCACTTCTAGACTCACGAACGCACCCGATTGGAGCCAGTCGCATTGAAACTATCAAACCCGCACTCCGCCATGAATTTGCACTTGCCTGATACGCTTGAAGGCGTCGATTTGGATCAACATTTGGCCCTTCTAAGGGAAGAGGTGAATGCGCGCCTTGAGTTGATCCTGCAGGTTTCGCCCGCCCCGGGGACTAAGCTTCAGAGCGTCATGCGCTACAGTCTACTGGGTAAGGGCAAGCGCGTCCGGTCCATCCTTTGCCTTCTGGTGAACGAGGCGGCTGGCGGCGCGGGCCGGGCATTTGCCCTCGATGCGGGTTGCGCAGTCGAAATGGTACACGCCGCCTCGCTTATTCTCGACGACCTTCCCTGTATGGATGACGCCACCACGCGGCGTGGCCTTCCCGCCACCTACAAGAAATACGGCGATGCTTCGGCGATTCTCGCATCGATCGGATTGCTCAACCGGGCATATGAGGTCCTCGCCGAACACTCGAGCACCAGCGATGCTATTCGGACCGCTGCCATCAGGGTTCTCACCATGGCCGTCGGAATGGACGGCCTTGTGGGGGGACAGGAAATCGATCTGAACGAACGAAGCAAATACACTGACGCCAGTTGTATCGAAGGGCTCAACTGGCTTAAGACAGGCGTTCTGTTCTCCGCCGCGGCCGAAATCGGTGCGATCGCAGCAGAACTGGAGCCGGAGGCCATCGGTGCGGTAAAGCGGTTCTCCAGACATCTAGGCGTGGCATTCCAAACCGCCGATGACCTCATAGATCAAGAGGGCACGCTCCAGTCTGCGCGCAAAGATGTTAGGCAGGATGCTTTTAAGCCGACCTTGGTCTCACTGATGGGCAAAGATGCTGCGAGGTATTCTTGTCGCCAACACGTCGAAGAATCGCGTGTTGCCCTCGTCGAGAGCAACCTGGACAGCAGCATGTTGAACGGTTTTGTTGACAGTCTCCTTTCGTATCAGACTCAAGGCCCGTGAGGCCTGGCCAGATGGACCTATCCGTTCGCGGGCCCCACCCCGTTCTTAGCGTCGACACGCTTTGCGTGAACTACGGCATGCGTCCGGTGCTCACGGGGCTCGATCTCACGATCGATCCCGGAGAAATTTTCGGTCTTCTCGGGCCGAATGGGGCGGGAAAAACCACGCTAATTCGCACGATCTGTGATCGCATTCAGCCCGCTTCGGGCAAGATCTTGATTGAAGGCAGGGATCATTCGCAGCGTCAGGCCCTCCGTAAGATAGGCCTGGTGCCGCAAGAGATCGCCCTCTATCCGCATCTGACGGCTCGGGAAAACCTAATTGTGTTCGCTCGCCTTGCGGGCCTGTCCCATGCACAGGCGCTGGATGCGCTCGACTACGCCATTGAGGCCTGCAAGCTCACACACCAGGTCGACGACTATGTGCACACACTCTCAGGGGGATGGAAGCGGCGCGCCAACCTTGCCGCCGCAATCCTGCATCGCCCTTCCCTGCTAATCCTCGATGAACCGACTGTCGGCGTGGACATCGATGCGCGCAATGCCTTGCACGAGGTCATCAAGAACTTAAGCGCAGACGGGCACGCCGTATT
>NZ_JBVCWP010000358.1:0-3551 GCF_057460485.1 Boseongicola sp. | reverse complement strand
GTTTTCAGCAGCGCGGTTCTCATGCGGTGCATTCAGAAAAATCTGAAAGTGGATGCCGGTGTCTGGATGGTCGTAGTCGACATGTCGTCGTATTGAGTAAAGCTAGTGTTCGTGCGTAAGACGTGGCGCAGAGCGCCTAAGAAAGCCTCGTCGCTGCCGGCTTTGCCGCTTTGAGGCCGAGGTCGAATGACATCAACGCATTTGCTCGTGCTGAAGACGCTTTGTGGCGGTTTTCTCGTTTTGCTCGGCGCGTAGTTTGTCCGTAAGGGACGCGCGCACGAAATCGAGGTGGGTTTGGATGGCACCCTGTGCGGCCACCGGATCACGTGATTGCAGGGCGTCGTTGATGGCGCGGTGTTGATCCAAAAGCGCTGTGCGGGTCATGCGTTGATCGAACATGACCTGGCGGTTGTAGAAAACGCCTTCGCGCAGAAGATCATACATTGAGCGCATCATATGAAGCATGACGACGTTGTGGCTGGCTTCGATGATGGCGAGGTGGAACTCGGCATCAAGCCGCGCTTCATTGGCCGCGTCGCGCTTTTCGTGGGCGGTTTCCATTTTGATGAAGATGGCGTCGACGACAGCTAGATCGGTGTCCGACGCAAGGCGGGCGGCGCGGTGGGCGGCAAGCCCTTCCATGTCTCGGCGAAAATCAAGCGCGTCAAAGACGGCCTCGGAGTGGCTGGAAAATAGGCGCGTGAGGGCTGGCGAGAAGGCTGATCCAAGGACGTCGGCGACAAAAATGCCGGAGTTAGCGCGTGCCACCAAAAGGCCGCTGCCTTGAAGGGCAGCAATGGCTTCGCGCAGGGAGGGACGCGAAACGCCAAGGCGGTCCGACAAAACGCGCTCCGACGGCAGGCGTTCGCCCGGACGCAGGATGCCGCGCAGGATCAATCCTTCGATCTGGCGAACGACGGCGTGGGCGAGTTTCTCAGGTTCTATACGTTCAAAGGGCATGGGCGTTTCTCTGGTTGACAGAACGGTAGGGCTGCCAAGGCTGCGGCACAAGAGAGAGGTGGGCGGCCGCAATTGACGTTTGCCTCTCACACATTGCTGCGCATCGTGTTGCCGGCCGTCGATTGCGGGCACTCGACGTTGGTATTTTAAAGGGTGAATGGGATTTGTATTGCGCGCAATTGCAGCTTTGTGACTGATGGGCATCGAAGGGGTGGGTGGTGATATGATCAATCGTTGGACGATCTTGTTCGTGTTGTTTTTTGCCCGCACCGTGATGGCATTTCAGTTTCAGTCAGTGGCGGCCCTTTCTCCGTTTATCGTGGATAGTCTAGCGATTTCTATCGCGGATATCGGGATTTTGATCGGGCTCTATTTAGGACCGGGCGTGCTGGTGGCGATTCCTGGTGGAACGATTGCTGCACGGTTTGGCGACAAGCGCGTTGTGGGGCTGAGTTTGGGGTGCATGCTGGCAGGGGCGGTTGTGACTTTGGCTGCAACCGCCTGGGAGATGGCGGTTGTCGGGCGCGTTTTGGGCGGCGTTGGTGGCGTTGTTATCAATGTTGTGATGACGAAGCTGTTGGTGGACTGGTTTCAAGGGCGCGAGATTGGCACCGCGATGGGGGTTTTCATCTCGTCCTGGCCGGTAGGGATTGCGCTGGCCTTGGTGATTTTGCCGTTCATGGCGGCGACGGGCGGGTTGGCTTTGGCTTGGGGCGTGGTGACAGCATCGGTCGTTGTGGCGCTGGTTGCGTTTGTGATGCTTTATCGCACGCAAGAGGGGGCTTCGGTCGGGCCAGCTACGATCACTCGCGCCCAGATGCCTGCCTTTGGCTTGTTTATGGCGGCGATGGTTTGGGCGCTTTACAACGCCGGATACTCCATGGTGTTTGCGTTCGGGCCCTTGGTTCTGGCCGAGCGTGGTGTCGACGCCGTGACGGCCGGTTCGGTGACCAGCGTCTTTATGGCGGCGGCGGGCATTGCGATCCCCGTAGGCGGTATCTTGGCAGACTGGTCCGGGCGGCGAGATTTGCTTATTGCGGTGAGCCTTATTGGCGGGGTGATCGTCCTGCCTTTGGCGTTGGTCGTGCCCGTCGAGGTCGTGGTGGTGACGCTGGCGGTAGGCGGTTTTGTGTCCGGTCTGGGAGCGGGGTCGATCATGACCCTGCCGAGTGAGGTTCTGGCCCCTGAGGCGCGGGCCTTCGGGATGGGGGTGTTTTTCACCGTTTACTACATCCTTATGATGATTGCGCCTGCGGTGGCCGGGCGCGTCGCCGAGCAGTCGGGTGATATCTGGGTGACGTTCCTTCTGGGCGCGGCCCTGCTTGGGCTAGGGTTTGTGGCGCTTGTGCTGTTCCGTCGCGCGGTGCGGGTGTTGCCGATATGAAAACGGCGGCACGCTTTCGCGCACCGCCGTTTGTCTGTTCGACTTATGAACGAAGATTAATTCGTTGGGGTAATCGTGATATCGACCCTACGGTTTTGGGCGCGTCCCGAGGCCGTCTGGTTGGTCGCGATAGGCTGGCTTTCGCCCGCGCCTACCGTGCGGACACGCGACGAGGACACGCCGCCTGCACGCAAGGTGTCCGACACCGCAAAGGCGCGGCGTTCGCTGAGCCCCTGATTGTAAGCCGCGGTACCGGTGTTGTCGGTGTGGCCGACGACTGTGACGATCGATTGCGGGTATTCATTCAGGCTGTTGGCGAGAACAAAGAGATCCGAGCGCAGCGCGCCGTTCAGGCTTGCACTGTCGGTGGCGAACAGGATCGCCTCTGGCATGCGCACGATAAGTTCGCTGCCGGTATTGATCACGTCGATCGCTCCGTTGTCGAAGTCACGCTCAAGTTCGCGAGCCTGTGCATCCAGGGTCGAGCCGATAAGGCCACCGGCTGCGGCGCCGATTGCGGCACCGACGGCGGCGTTGCGCAGACGGTCACTGCCGCTTTCGCGGGTTCCGCCAAGTACGGCGCCGATCACGGCACCTGCGGTTGCGCCCGTTCCCTGACGCTGGCGGTCGCCGCCTTGCTGATAGGCAGGGCCACAGGCCGTAAGGGCAATCAGGCTGGCTGCGGCCAGCATGAACGGTTTTTTCATGTATCCCATGATAAATCCTTTGATCATTTCACATCTCCAGTGCCGCTATACACCATACGCGATGATGCGGAAGCGGCGATGGGCGAAGATGTGCCTATCATTGTAATGTTAGGCAATCTCACGCGCATGTTATCAAATATCAGGCGGTCTCAGCCGCCTCCCACGCAAGCATTGTGCGCTTGACGGGCAGGCCCCAGTGGTAGCCGCCAAGCCCGCCGGATTTTCTGAGTGCGCGGTGGCAGGGGATCAGCCATGAGATCGGGTTGCGCCCCACGGCGGTGCCGACAGCGCGCACGGCATTTGAGTTTCCGATGGTGCGGGCGATGTCGGAATAGGTTGTGACGTTCCCCGTAGGGATTTGCATCAGCGCCTCCCAGACTTTGAGTTGGAATGGCGCGCCGATGAGGTAAAGCTTTGCCGGTTCGCGGTTCGATCCGTCGCGGGGGAAGGCTTGGGCCGCCAGCGGAGCAAGGGCGGCCGGGTCTTCGGTGAAGGTGGCG
>NZ_JBVCWP010000357.1:0-3593 GCF_057460485.1 Boseongicola sp. | reverse complement strand
GCTATGAAAGTCCTACGCATTTCAGCCGTGACTACACGCGCAAGTTCGGCGTGCCGCCGAGCAAAGACCTGAGGAAGACTGTCTTGGTACATTCGTAGCGCGTGGCTGACTTTGTCAGCGTCTCAGCAGGGGGGCGTAGCGGACCTTGGCCGCACTGACCGGGACTGTCCGCTCCGCGGACAAAGAAGAAATCGCCTCACCCTCTGGTGAATGCGATTTCCTGATGCCAGTCAGTTTCCGGCGCGCTTCATCATCATCTCGTGGACAGCCTGCATACCGCGATCCGCCATGTCGGATACCTCGGCCGCATGGGTATGCAGCGCGGCAATAACTTCAGGGTCGCTTGCGGTCTGCACCACGACAATACCCTCGTCCGTAATTTCGATTTCGGATTCTATGCCGTCTCCACGCTCAAAGAAGATGTCCAGCGTGGGGCTTTGAATGAAAATCTGGGGATCATCGAGGCTGGCCACGCGGCCAATCATGCCGGTGACGTGGCTGACCAGGTTTGCCATCACATCGTTATCAGAGGACCGTGTTACGGTGCGAATGCCGTTGGGCAAATTGGTGACCTCGCGGGTGATCGTATCGAAGTTGCGGAACATGACGGCCAGTTCGGCGCTTTCTTCTGCGGTCGCATTTAGCCCCAGCAAACCGGGCATGTTCACTTCATCATGACCCGTGCCATCCGCACCATGCAAATGCTTTCCCCCGCCTGCATGGTCCGCCATCTGTGCCATAACTCCGTACCGCGGAAAAATCGAGGCCCCGGCTGCCAACACCAGAATTGCTGCAAGGCCAACAACGGCCTTGCGCCGGCCGCCATATTCAAAACCAAACCACGCCATTCTTTCCCCGATCCTTGCTGCTGAGAGCTCTTCACCCCGTGAGTTGTTAGATTTAGGGTAGCCGGGTTCGGATTTCCATATGATTCAGATTATGTATCGATTGCTGCGGAAAAGTTCGTGGCGGATGGCCCCTCAGACAAAATACTTCAAAAGGAGTGCCGAACCTGCCTTGCCGAAAGCCCTATCTGCATTGTCTTTTCCGAACGTCCGCCATGCGGACAAAGCTGACCGTCGCGTTTCGGTCAATCAACGGCCGCATTGAATCTCCGGGTGACCGTGATAGAGATCGCATGCATACTGCACGCGTTAGTCATGAACGCACGCCACCAACATAACCAACAGAACAAGACTTTGTTTCGGTCAGAATTGACCGGAGCCGTCTTCATGATCACCCTCGGCTCCTCGCTGCATTTTGTGTTTGACTGGTCTGGAGGTTGTACACCTCTTGCACTGGTAGCGGCAGTCAATGAGTCTATATGGGAGCACCTCAAGTTAGCTTTCTGGCCGGGTGTCCTTTGGGGCGCCGTCATGCCTGTTAGGTCCGGTTTTCACCGCATAGAAATCTTTGCAGTGAAGGGTGTCAGCCTGCTGATCTCGGCTGGTTTGATTGTATTGGTCTTCACCTCCTACACGGCGATCCTCGGAAAAAAACTGCTCATGTTCGATATTGGCACATTCGTGTTTGCCATCCTTGTCGGCCAACTGCTTTCAGCTTGGTTGCTGGCTCAGGGAAATGGCTGGCGGCGCTGGCTGTTTATGCCCGGGCTTGTGCTTGTTGTGATGCAACTGGCGGCCTATAGCCTTTTCACATACTTTCCGCCCGACCATTGGCTTTTTATCGAAACACACAGCGGCCTCAGGGGAATAGAGTCCAATCAAAAGTAGCAAGATAGCGGCCTGTACACCGGTGGCGGCAAGAGGCAAAACGGGGGTTCTTTGACAATGGCTTTTTTACCACGACAGCCAGCGCAACACGAACGGGTTCCGGCGGCGAACGAAGACCCTGCGCAACTCGTCACCGGCAAGGATGGCCAATGCAAACGGGATGGTCAACATCAGGTGCCAGACCTCCAGCGGGGCGGTGCCGAAAAAGGTATTAAAAGCCGGCAAGTAGCTGATGCAGGCCAGAAACAGCAACTCGAAGCCGATCCCGAACAGAACCAGGTGATTGGACCAGACGCCGACTGTAAACAGACTTTGCGTACGGGTTCTGCAAATGATGACGTCGGCAACCTGACAGATGATGATCGCTGCGAAAAAACCTGTGATCGCGGTTCGATACAGAGGGTCCGAATTGGCCAGCTCCTGACCCCATTCCCAGCCGCCATTGTAGAGGATCACAAAATAGGCAAAGAACCCCGCCGCAGCCTGCATCATCCCTACGATGCCATAGCTCATGAGCAGGAGGTTTCCGCTCAGAAGGCGCTCGTTTCTTGGTCTGGGCTTGCGCTTCATGACATCCGTCTCGGGCTTTTCCGCGCCCAGTCCCAGGGCGGGCAGAATATCGGTCACCAGATCGATCGACAGGATCAGGATTACCGTCAGGGGCAACGGAATATCGAGCAGCACGAAGGCGATGAAGGGCAGGATTTCGGGGATATTCGAGGTCAGGATATACGCGATGAACTTCTTGATATTGTCAAAGATCGTGCGGCCTTCTTCGACGGCGGCGACGATGGTTGCGAAATTGTCGTCCATCAGCACCATGTCGCTGGCCTCTTTGGCGACATCTGTGCCCATAATGCCCATCGCCACGCCCATGTCCGCGTTCTTAAGAGCCGGCGCGTCGTTCACACCATCGCCTGTTACCGTTACGATCTCTTGATTGGCTTGTAACGCCTGAACCACCTGCATCTTTTGCGCCGGCGCGATCCTGGCGAAGAGTATCTCTGGTTCGTCCCGCAAAATGGCCTGCAGTTCGGCGTCGCCCATGTCAGCCAGCTCATCGCCCTGAACGACGCGTCCATGTTCGCCCATAAGTCCGATCTGCCGGGCGATTGTCTTGGCAGTCAGCCCGAAATCTCCAGTCAGCATGATCACGCGGATGCCCGCCGAACGGCACCGTGCCAGCGCTTCGGGAACCTCGGGCCGCGGCGGGTCGATCATCCCCGTAAGCCCGAGGAACACATAGCCTTGCTCAGGTATTTCGTCGCGCAGGCAGGGACGGGCAGCAAAGGCCAGCCCGCGTTCGCCCCTTCCTGCCAGCTTGCGATACGCGCTGATCACCTCGGCGCGGCGCTCTTCGTCCAAAACGTATTCGCCGCCATCCAGAACGATCCGGTCGCACATCTCCAGCACCACCTCCGGCGCCCCTTTCAGATAGGCCTGCGGCCCGTCGCCGGCATCCGCCACCGAGATCATCCGCTTGGTATTTGAATTAAACGGCTGCTCGGCAATTTCCTCGACATTGCGCAAGGCGGCCACATCCGCGTGATCGCGGGCATAAATCAACAGGGCACCTTCGGTCGCATCGCCGGCATAGTCGTTCTGGTCTGTAAGATAGGCATTGTTGCAAACGCACATGACCGCGACCAGTTTATCGAAGGCAGGAGCGCCGTCGATCAGCATGTCATCGACATGATACTCCTGTCCGCCCGTCACAACGGTGTTCACGCCCAATCGGTTCTGGGTCAGCGTGCCGGTTTTGTCCGTGCAGATCACGGTCGTCGAGCCAAGCGTCTCGACGCTTTCCAGGTTCTTGATCAGCGCGTTCTTCTGCGCCATCCGGCGGCTTGCCATCGTCAG
>NZ_JBVCWP010000356.1:0-3609 GCF_057460485.1 Boseongicola sp. | reverse complement strand
GGTCTTCAAAATAGCCAGTCGCGCACCCTTAAGCGTAGCGCCATCCAGCGACACTGCCGCCCCACCCTCCATGGCGGCCAGCAACAAGGAAGCGTCCTCGACCGTCCGGCACAAAGGTCCGACCGTATCAAACCTCGCGCAAAGCGGAACAACACCTTCCAGAGACAAACGCCCGGGTGCCGTCTTCAAGCCGACCAGGTCATTCCAAGCCGCCGGTGCGCGTACCGAGCCGCCGGTATCCGAGCCAATCCCTGCTGCGGCCAACCCAAAGGCAACCGACGTCGCCGCGCCAGACGACGACCCGCCCGACACCGCGTCTAAATCGTTCACGCATGGCGGCGATTGCGTCATTGGATTGAGGCCAAGACCAGAAAACGCGAGTTCCGTCATATGTGTTTTGCCCAAACAAACGATACCAGCGTTGGTGGCAGCCTGCAAAACACGCGCATCGCGGTCGGGCACGCGCCCTTTCAGTAAAAGCGAACCAGCTTCAGTCACGACCCCGGCGGTATCGTAAAGATCTTTCCAAGAGATAGGCACACCATCGAGCGGCGACCGCCTCAGACCCAATTTCGCACGCGTCGAAGCCGCTTTTGCCTCATTGCGAGCGCGCTGTTGGGTGGTGCGCGCATAAATTCGATCGGTGAACTGATGCTCTGCGATGGCTGCCAGATAGAGCTCGGTCAGATCAACGGGATCAATCTTACCTGCCTCGATCCCGCGTCCAAGATCAGCAGCACTTGCCCAAAGCCAGTCACTCATATCCAACGCCTCCCTAAACCAACGGCGCGATCGTAGCGGCACGACAACGCATGGACAATGCCACGCCGCCGCCCATATCAAACACCATGACCTATGACACAGATATTCTCATCGCAGGCGGCGGCCTTAACGGCACATCGCTGGCGCTGGCGCTGGCCTCGGCGGGCTTCGACGTCACGCTTGTCGATCCTTTGCCAAGCGATACCAGAGCGGCGCGCGATTTTGACGGGCGCGGATATGCGCTTTCAATCGCGTCTCAGCGGGTTTTGAAAGCCTTGGGTATCTGGTCCGCCTTGTCTGAAAGCGCACAACCTATTCTTGACATCAAAATCACCGATGGTCGCCCCGGCGAAGGTCCGTCTCCGATGATGTTAGCCTTCGATCATGCCGAGATTGAGGAAGGCCCAATGGGATTTCTCGTCCAGGATCGCTATCTTCGCCCTGCCCTTTTGGCCGCCGTGGACGCGGCAAGCATCAGACAATTGAATGAACGCCGGGTAGTGAGTCAATCGCCCGACAGCAACGGCGTCACGGTGACCCTAGATGACGGAAGTGCCCTTCGCGCCCGGATCCTTATCGGCTGTGATGGAAAAGCCAGCGGCGTCGCCACGCGCGCTGGCATCAAGCGGATGGGGTGGCAGTATGGCCAAACGGCGCTGGTTTGTGCAATCCAGCATGAACACGCCCACGAAGGCACAGCCCATCAATTTTTCATGCCATCCGGGCTGCTAGCGATCCTGCCCCTGACTGGCAATCGTGCCTCTATCGTCTGGACCGAAAAAACCGAGCGCGCGGCCGAGATACAGGGGTTTAGCGACGAAGCCTATCTTGAGGTTTTGCGCCCACGTTTCGGTGATTTTCTTGGCGAAATCTCTTTGGTGGGAGAACGCTTTAGCTACCCGTTGGGACTGTCGCTCGCCCAGGATTTCATCGGGCCGAGGGTGGCGCTTGTGGGAGACGCCGCTCATTCTGTACACCCGATTGCAGGTCAGGGTCTGAACGCCGGGCTGAAGGACGTGGCGGCACTTGCAGAAGTTCTGGCGGATGCGTCCCGACGTGGGGAAGACATCGGGCGCGCCGATGTCTTGACGCGCTATCGTCAGTGGCGTCGGTTTGACACGGCAACGCTCGCCTTTGCGACTGACAGCTTCAATCGGCTGTTTTCAAACGATAACGGGATATTGCGCACGATCCGAGATCTCGGCCTCGGCGCCGCCAATGCGTTGCCGGGCCTACGTCGGGGACTTATCCGCGAAGCGGCCGGCCTAACCGGAGACCTTCCGCGTCTTGCCAAGGGGCAACCCCTTTAGTCAAGTTTGCGCGCCTCATCGACCAACATGATCGGGATGCCGTTGCGGATAGGATAGGCAAGATGCGCCGCCTTGCAGACAAGCTCCTGAGCCTTCGCATCATACGTTAGCTGCGCGCGGGTTTGCGGACACACCAAGGCTTCTAACATCCGCCGGTCAAATTTGTTTTCGGTCACTGCAATGCATCCTCTGTTCCGCCGCCCCGCATCGCAAATTCAATCAGGGTCAGCAACGTTTCCCGTCGCGTCTGCAGCGACGGTGCTTCCAAAAGGGCTTGCTTGTCTTCCGGCTCAAACGGGCAAAGCATCGAAAGCGAGTTGATCAATAATTCGTCCTCGGCTTCTTTAAGCGATTCCCAGTCCGTCTGAAGTCCATTGGACTCAAAGAAGCGATTAAGGGCGGAAAAGAACACATCCCGATCAAAGTTAGGGTCATGTTCCGTGGCCCCCAGATCCCGATCAAACCCCGTCCAACTTACCTTACAGCGGCGATATGGGGTGAAGCCGTCTATCTCTTCAATAACCCGAAAACGGCTTATCCCAGTCAGCGTAAGCATATAACGCCCATCATCGGTCTCAGTGAACGACGTAAGCCGGCCCGCACAACCAATAGCCTGCAACGAAGGACTGCCTGTGGGGCCGCCTTCTCGCGGTTGGATCATCCCGATCAAACGATCAGGCGTCTTCAGGGCATCATCCAACATCGCCAGATAGCGCGGTTCAAAAATATGCAGCGGCAATCTGGCGCGGGGCAACAACAGCGCCCCGGGAAGCGGGAAGACAGGGACCGTTTCGGGGAGATCAGACTTTGGGAACATTCCTAGTTACCTAGCCCATTTTCCTGTCAGGCAAAGATCATCGACGACAACTTTCGGCGTCCGTTCAACACGATAGGATCATTGGCTTTTAAGGCTTCAAAAATAGTGAACAGCTGGGCTTTCGCAGCACCCTCGTTCCATTCGCGGTCACGCCGGAAGCTTTCCAGCAATTGCGTGACGGCCTCCTCGGCGTCTCCTGCAGCATAAAGCGCCTGTGCCAGATCAAACCGCGCCTTTAGATCGTCCGGATCAGCATCGAGCCCAGCACGCAGCTCGTCAACCGGCCCAGCATCTGCGGCCTGGCGTGCCAACTCGATCTGCGCACGTGCAGCCTCAATCTCTGGCGCAGAGGACAAGGCTGCTGGAGCCGTCAGCAGAACTTGCGCCGCCTCATCGATCTGATCCAGCGCCAGATGGGTGCGCGCCAGACCGCCATAGGCAGCAGCGCTCTGCGGGTCCTCGCCAAGAACAGCCGCGAAGATCGAAGCCGCATCTGCAGCCGCGCCTTCTTCCAACATATTTTCCGCAGTTTCGAGGGCCTCTGACAGACCGCCGCCGACTTCGCCGCCTGATGCCTCGATAGCCTTATCAATAAACGCCTTAATCTCAGACGCAGGCAACGCACCCTGGAACGCATCAATCGGCTGACCTTGCCAAAACGCGTAGACAGTCGGAAGCGATTGAACCCGCAGTTGTTGCGCAATTGCCTGATTCTCATCC
>NZ_JBVCWP010000355.1:0-3617 GCF_057460485.1 Boseongicola sp. | reverse complement strand
TGGTGCGACTGGCTTTGCGACGATGCTCTCACTGCATTTTCTGCCGAAGCTCGCCGTATCGCTGCTCAAGAAAAGGATAACAAATGATAGACCCCGTTGAAAAATCCGTCTTCGTCCCCCTGCCCGTGCCTTCTCGGTTTTCCCCGAAAACATGGCCGACTGGTGGCCAATGGAATCCCACTCCATAAGCGCAAACGAAGCCGGCATGGGGCCCAATAGCGTGACGTTTGAACCCAAGCTTGGGGGCCGCCTTCTGGAAACATGCGCCGACGGGGGAATTCGTGCATGGGCCACGATCACCGGCTGGCAACCGGGCGCACGTTTTGTGCTGTCACATGGGACGTCGGACGCACCGAAGCCAAAGCCACAACAGTGGCCGTGCGCTTTCAGCCCGATGCCAACGGCCCCCGGCTTGTTCTTACGCACTCTGGCTTCGACATTCTCCGCGACCAGAATTGCAAAGGATACAACGGCGGCTGGAAAGACGCTCTGGAAATCGCATTCCTCGAGCACCGCCGCACGACTTTGGCCGAAGCCGTCTAACCGCGCCGCAAAGGATCGGTCAGGTCAACTTTTTCGGACTGATCACGCCATGCGCCGAACAATCCGTCCGCCAGGCTGTCAGCAGACTCCGAGCCACCGCGCCTGTCCAAGCGCAAATTCGCCTTCAAAGGGTCAACGATCACCGGCCATAAAAGCCAAACACCAACGGCACCTAGCAATACGACCGGGACGAGGGGCAACATGTCCATAGCGGACCTCCCGTCTCAAAGAATCGGGCGGCAGTTCGCCCGTTGCCGGACAATCTGAAATCAAAAGAAGGCAAAATCTTGGCGAAAGGTTCATAAATATTAACCTTTTCGCCCGTGACGTTGCGAAACCCGCGCGCGCGGCGCCTACATCAGGTCGGCAGGCGCATATTTCAGCAATACCGGAACGATCAGATCCTCTTCGTCGACCAGATGCCGGTTAAGATCGCGCTTGAACCCATGCAACCCCTTGCAAAAGACATCCGTCGGGGCCCGCCAGTCCGCGCCATTGCTCACTGAATTCAGCACATTGTTGGCCGATACCGAAAACGTCTCGAGCAACGCGTCCAACGCAAGATGATCGCCATCGAGCAGATCAAAGCCCTTTTCCAGACGACTATCCAACTGCCGCAAGCGCGGGAAATAGTGCACATCTTCAATATTATGATGACCATGCAGCTCGCCGACCAGCATGCTGCCGTACCGTGACACCCGCGCGGCCAGCATCCGTTCATCAAGGTTGCCGTCCAGTGCCCGCTCGGTCTCGCCTTGAAGCGACGTCATCAACCGGCGAAACATCATGTGCCGGTCCAGCCAGAACCGGATTAGCGTCCCGAAATTGTCCGAAGACTCCCACGCCTCCCGAGGATAGTCCTCCAAAAGCACCCGTAACGCGTCAGGCAGCCCTTGCCTGTCTGCCAGACTCTCAATCACTTCCCGTGTCCATCCTTATTCCCAGTGGAGAAGATGAAGATAAGCTGAATGCATCAGTTTCCAAGCTCTCCACGGCATAACGCAACTGGTCTCCAGCCATCTGGTGCGGTAAGCCACCCGAAACCATCCCTGGGAGACCCCGGCCATGTCCTTTGACCGTTCCATCAAAATAGCGCCCTCAATCCTTGCCGCAGACTTCGCAAACTTCGGCGCTGAATGCGCAGCCGTAGAAGCCCAGGGCGCCGACTGGATCCACGTCGATATCATGGACGGCCACTTTGTTCCCAACATCTCGTTCGGCCCGGCCACCTGTTCTGCGATCCGCCCACACATCAAAGGCGTCATGGACGTCCACCTTATGATCGCACCGGTCGATCCCTACATCGACGCTTTTGCCGAGGCTGGCGCAAACATCCTGACCGCCCACATCGAAGCAGGCCCACACATCCACCGCACGCTTCAGGCCATTCGCGGCGCCGATATGAAGGCCGGTGTCGCCCTAAACCCCGGCACTCCTGCAAACGCCATCGAAGGCCTGCTCGATAATGTAGATCTGGTTTGCGTGATGACGGTGAACCCCGGCTTCGGGGGGCAGAAATTCATCGACATGACGGCAAAGATCAAAGCCCTTCGCGCCATGATCGGCGACCGCCCCGTCCACATAGAAATCGATGGCGGCGTTGACGCAAAAACTGCCCCCCTCGCGGCCAAAGCCGGAGCCGATGTGCTGGTCGCAGGTTCCGCCGTGTTCCGCGGCGGCAGTGTCACCAACCCTGGTCCCTACGGCGAAAACATCCGCGCTATCCGCGCCGCAGCACTCGGAACCTACACCTGACGCACCGACAAATCCGCAACGTTCACACATGCGCCGCGCGCAACGCTCCCAAGCTGCTTGACCAAACACGCCTTTCCACAGAAAAATGGCGCGGCCCGGGGGCGTAAAAAGACGAGCAAACCGCGTGACAATCTTTGAGGCTTTAAACCTTTCTGCCATCTTTGTGCTTGTGTTGGTCTCTCCGATGACCGGCTCGTTCCTGAAATGCTGGGCCGATCGTGCAGCTTCCGGCAAAAGCGTGGTCGATGGCCGCTGGTTTTGCGATGGCTGCGACAAGACTTTGGCAGCGCGTGATCTTATCCCGATCCTCAGCTGGGTCTTGGCAGGCGGTAAAAGCCGGTGCTGCGCAACCCCCCTGCGCTGGACACTTCTCACACCCGAAATAACAAGCCTGCTTCTTGCCGTCTGGGCAGTCCTGACCGTGCCTCTGCACCTCATGCTGCCCTCGCTGATCATCGCTTGGCTCTTGCAGGCGATCGCCCTCCTCGCTGTCCCAGCCCCACGGATCGCCACCATCTTGGGAATGATCCTCGCCATCTTCGGCCTTGGGCTGTCCCTTTTCGGCGTCACCGGCGATCTCGACACGCGCCTCCTTGGCTTCGCCCTTGGCCTGTTGTGCGCAACGGTCGCCTGGACCGGCGCGAGCGACCCGCGATCGCGCTACCTTCAGGCCGCAACCTTTCTGCCTGCAATAGGATCGCTGCTAGGCGTTGGCCTGATGGGCCTCGCGATTGGAATTGGTGTCATACTTGCCCTTCTGCACAACGCCGTGTCCCGAATGATCAGACGAGACGGAGAAGACCCCGTACCGCCGGCCACATCGCTGGCCATAGGTTTGGCTGGGGGCACATGGCTGGCGTGGATCTATGGCATCGACCTGGTGCGGTCGCTCGCCAATACCTTTCAACTTATGTCAGCGCTGGACTAAAGCCGCACCAAACGCCGGAGCAAAAGTGCGCCACTTGGCTGGTTCTGGCAGGAGTAAAAGTGTGCCACTTTGGTGGGTTTAGGTTCGTCCACAGGCCCGCGTAGGGGAGTACCCTCAAATAGCGACGGAGCTGTGCGGGCTGTGGTCCAACGGACCCAGCGTTTGCGCTTCAGACTTTGCCCGATTGGCGGCCGTGTTTGAGGGCATTCCAGCCCATCCTGTCCATGACTGCCTGATCGTGAAGGTCTCTGATGTCGAGAGTGTTGCACTTTCTGTCTTTAAAAATCCGCCCGACTGAACTTTTTTGATGGCGTTCTGACCCATAAGAATTCTGTAGCCACGGTGCCCATAAATTTCTTCTTCCATATATGTTCCCTTCCATTCACCGGAC
>NZ_JBVCWP010000354.1:0-3618 GCF_057460485.1 Boseongicola sp. | reverse complement strand
CTCGTTTGATGGAGAGAGTGACATTTCTGCTTTGCACAGGGGTGACATTATCGCTTTGCGGCTACATGCTGCAGGCGCGTAAGCTCCCTTATGTTAACCGGGATCGGTAAGCGCAGTTAGGTGCTCTCAGACGGATGAGAACTGGTCTCAGTTCGCCGCCGAATGCCGGAACTTATGCCGAACAAATTTGGCGCCACTCGGAGAGAGCAGCGGCTCAGTTGGCCTTGAAATTGTCGCGTGTGTAGAGCGCGCGCTCCTGGTTGAAATGGTTGTAGACGGAGGCATGAACGGCGGCGAATTTCTGCAAACGTCGCACGCTGCAGAACCGTTGCATGGCGCGCTCTCGTCGTCGAAACGGTCCCTTTTCATGGTTTGCAAGCAAACCACTGTCAGGCAGCGAGTGCGCGTTCTCGGCCCGATTATTTTCCCAGCGGCCCGTTTCCTGCCGGTTGGCGTTGCCAACGACTTTCATCGCAGCGCCGTAGGATCGAAGTTTGTCGGTCACCAGTGTATGAGGGGTGTTGTCACATTAACTCAGTTATCGGCAGATTTCGTCTTCTTGATGGAACTTGAAATCTCGTAAGTCGTTGAAATCCAGTAAAACGTATTTTCAAAAAATTCGATATTTCGACTTAGAAAAGTTAATGTGACAACGTCCTCCTGCGCCCGAAAGCATGATGCCGATAGACCAAAAGCCGACCATGCATTAACTTTGAAACTGGACCACCCGATGGGGGCACTCCGGGCGGGAAGCGGAACTTCGCTGCAGGTGCAAATGAACAGCACCACCACCTAAAAGCGGACATTTAAGCAGATGATGAAATTTCATTTGGACGACGTTTTTGTAAAGATTGATGGTTGAACGACCCTGTTAAAGAGTTCTGCTCTTTGCCTCATGCAATAGCAATAAGAGATGAGGGAAGGGTGTGTTTCAGGCCCTTCGCCTTTATCCTCTGCCGCGGTAGGGCGGCACGCCTTGGTCCGGAATCCACACACCTTCCGGCATCGCCCCTGTTTGCCAGAAAACATCAATCGGGATGCCACCCCGCGGATACCAGTAGCCACCGATCCGCAGCCATTGCGGGTTCAGAAAGTCGACCAGGCGCCGTGCAATCGAGATCGTGCAATCCTCGTGGAATGCGCCGTGGTTGCGAAATGACCCGAGGAAAAGCTTGAGCGATTTGGACTCGACCAGAAATTCTCCCGGCACATAGTCGATGACCAGATGTGCGAAATCAGGTTGACCTGTCATCGGGCACAGCGATGTGAACTCGGGAGCGGTGAAACGCACGCAATAGGCTACATCCGCTTTTGGATTCGATACGCGCTCTAACACCGCGTCTTCGGGGGTCGCCGCGTCGTTCGGGAACACGGAACGTCAGAATTACCTTACTGCTGCAACACTGCAGTCCGCGTGATGCAAAACTTTTTGCGACACACTGCCCAATACGGTGCTTTTGAGAATTCCAAGTCCGCGCGATCCAATGACGATCATGTCGACCTTGAATTCCTCTGCAGCCTGCAGGATTTCATCGGCATAATCGCCTTTACGCACTGAGGTCTTGATATTTTTTGCACCCTTTTCAGTGCAACGTGCCTTCGCTCTGGCGACGATCTGTTCGCCGAGAACTGAAATGATCCTCGCGGACCTAGGGTCTGCCGCATCGCCCCGCAGTACTTCAGGATAGGTTCCTGTCACGTACTCAATACCCGGAGAGACAACTGCTTGCACTTCTTTGACGAGATGTTCCACCTCGGCCATGTGCACCAGCTCTGCGGCTGGACGACCGTGCATCAAGACATGCACGATAAACAGTTCTGCGTCCAATTTGCCTGCCAATTCGGCTGCAATGTCGATGGCCCGTTGCGCGGTCAACGACCCATCAACGGCCAGAAGGATTTTTTTGATCATTGTCTTGCTCCTTGCGAGGGATAAAAAGTAAATCTTTTGTTCCGCTAGGACGAATTGCGCTACCATCATCCAAGACAAGCCCCGGGCGTTTTGCACCGTTTGCCGAAGTTGTCGCCTCCAAATCCGATTGGCCATAAAGATAGTCTCGGGTCAGCGGGACGGCATCGATACTTCGTGACAGCTGGAACTGGAAAACCGCCTGTGGGCCATTGCGAAAGGTTTGCTCACACGCAGCAAGATAGAAGCGCCACATCCGGACAAAGCGATCATCATACATCGCCACTACCTGATCTTCATTCTGTCGAAAGCGATCGTACCAGTGCCTCAACGTATAGGCATAGTGCAGGCGCCAACATTCGATGTCCGTTGCCCACAGTCGGGCTTTTTCGACGGCGCTCATGGCTTCCGAAACGGTCGGGATATAGCCACCCGGAAAGATATATTTGGCCATCCACGGGTTCGTGCCCGTCGCAGGGGCAGCCCAGCCAATCGTGTGGATTAGCGCAATGCCGTCAGGAGAGAGCCGGTCGCAGATTGTCTTAAAATAATCATTAAAGTGACGCAGTCCCACATGTTCGAACATCCCGACTGAGACAATCCTGTCGAAAGTGCCTTCAACATGACGGTAGTCGCAGAGCCGGAAGTCGATCCTGTCCGCCAGACCTTCGCGTTCTGCGCGCTGCGTTGCGTAGGCATGCTGTTCTTGAGATAGTGTAATGCCGACAACGCGGGCACCAAAGTCCTTTGCCAGCATCAACGCCATTCCGCCCCAGCCGCATCCGATATCCAGAGCAGACATGCCCGGTTCGATCATCAGTTTTCGGGCAATATGTTCCTTTTTGTGCGCCTGCGCCTGATCCAGTGTCTCAGTCGGGTCTTTGAAATAGCCGCACGAATACTGCCGGTCATCATCTAGAAACAAGTCATATAGCTGCCCTGAAAGGTCATAATGGTGGGCCACGTTGCCACGCGCGCGTTCTATGACGTTGTTTTGCGCCAGCCACCGAAGGGCGGCGCGGGATTTCAGTAGTGGCTTTTGCCACCAGACCCGATTTCCTGAAGCACGCTGAACATTCCGAACGATCAACGCCAGAAATGCTTGTAAATCATCCCCATCAATCGTCAGCGCCCCACTCATATAGGCTTCGCCCAACGCCATCTCTGGGTTCAATGCCAGATGTCTGACGGTTGAGGCGTCGTACAGCCGAACTGTTATTGGATCGCCATTCTGGTTGCCGTATCGATAATTGCGGCCCGACGGCATGACGACGTGCAAAGTGCCGTCGCGCAAGATCGACTTCAGCATCCTGTCGAGTGCGTTCTCTGAAAACTGGATCATCAGGTCACTCCTTGTGCTAGGTACATTCATCCCGATCTGTTCAGATAGCAGCGAAAATCGTATGGTGTGTTGCCAGATCATTCTCAAAAAGCGACGGGTCGCGTGGATCAACCAGGACGATGCCACTTGTTCGACCAAGTCTTGCGCATGAAACAAAAGCCGTATTGACATTAATCAATTGGCGTAAGGTTTTTACGCAAAAATCTGGTTGGACGGACGGTGCCGCCACGGGGGACCCACAAATCAGCATGAATTCCGGCGTCACAACAAATACTTAGTTCGCCCTGAATAACTCCTATCAGGCTGATTTTGTTTGAAAATAGCACGATTTTGTTGGGCTAGAGTTGCAGGGTTTGGTATTATGGAG
>NZ_JBVCWP010000353.1:0-3622 GCF_057460485.1 Boseongicola sp. | reverse complement strand
GACCGCGACTTCGGCCTCCGCGGTCGCGGTCGCGATCGTTTGGAGCGGGATCGATTGCGGCCGCTTGTGGCCGCGGCGCTTCGGGTGCTGCTACCTCGGTGACGGCGGCTTCGGTAACTGCGGTTTCGACGGGGGCGTCATCAGATTTCCGGCGACGCGTGCGGCGCGGCTTTTCAGCTGTCGCTTCTGGCGGTGCCGTAGCTTCCGGCGATGCCTGAATTTCGGCGTCCGGAGTGGGCGCGGGCTTTTCAGTACGACGACGGCCACGTCGCGGTTTTTCGTCCGTGGATTGGACGTCTTCGCGTGAGGTCGTGTCTGCAATGCCCGCCACATCTGCGCGCGGAATTTCCTTGCCAATGAGACGTTCGATGCCATCGAGAAGTTTCACGTCCGGCGCCGAACAGATCATAATGGCTTTTCCCGAGCGACCCGCGCGACCGGTGCGGCCGATACGGTGTATATAGTCCTCGGAATGGCTTGGCACATCGAAGTTGAACACGTGGCTGACAGCCGGAATATCCAGACCGCGCGCGGCAACATCCGACGCCACAAGAAAGCGGAGACCGCCGTCGCGGAATTGATCAAGCGTCCGCGTGCGCTGCGATTGTTCAAGGTCGCCATGGATCGGAGCGGCGTCAAGTCCGTGTTTTTTCAGAGACTTAGCAACGATATCCACGTCGGACTTACGATTGCAGAAGACGATGGCGTTTGAACACGCAGCCCCCTCACGTTCGATCAACTTGCGCAGAAAGTCGCGTTTTTCACTGGCGGATCTTTCACGACGCGAGGCGCGGAACATAACGACTTCTTGTGCGATGGTCTCGGAAGCGGTGGCTTGGCGTGCGACCTCGATCCGTACGGGGTTCGACAGGAAGGTGTTGGTGATCCGTTCGATTTCAGGGGCCATGGTGGCCGAGAAAAACAGGGTCTGACGGGTGAAAGGCGTCAGCGAGAAAATGCGTTCGATGTCGGGGATAAAGCCCATGTCGAGCATCCGGTCGGCTTCGTCAACTACCATGATCTCGATGCCGGTGAGCAGAAGCTTACCGCGCTCGAAATGGTCAAGCAGACGGCCCGGCGTTGCGATCAGAACGTCGACGCCACGGTCGATAAGCGTATCCTGCTCTTTGAAGCTGACGCCGCCAATCAAAAGCGCTTTCGTCAGCTTCACGTTCTTGGAATAGGTGTCGAAGTTTTCCGCTACCTGAGCGGCAAGTTCACGCGTCGGGCACAAAACCAAGCTGCGCGGCATGCGCGCGCGCGCACGGCCACGGGCCAGCATGTGAATCATCGGCAGTGTGAAGCCGGCGGTCTTTCCCGTGCCTGTTTGCGCAATGCCAAGCACATCGCGGCCCTGAAGGGCGGCGGGGATGGCGCCTTCTTGAATGGGGGTCGGTGTTTCGTATCCGGCCTCTTCAACGGCCTTAAGTATCTTTGGCGACAATGCCAGATCGGAGAATTTAGTCATCTCGGTCCATATGTTTTGGACCAATTCTCGGCCCGTCATCTAAGCGGCGTGGGTCCGTATGACCTCAAGCTTATCCACAAGCTGCCGCAACTGAGAGGACTGGTAGGTTAATAGCCCAGTGGGGTCAACGTATTAAGGGATATGTGTACAATCATGCGATTTCGCAGCCATTGTTTCAATCATGCGCGAACAGATGGAAAGCAAAGGGAAAAGTAGAATTTCTCTGCTTTTCTTGCGTAGTGGGGTTGCAAGTGACGTAGGGTCATTTCTGTGTGGGAGCATTCCTCAGCGATATGCCTCTTTTGTGACGGCCTCACTGATTTCATTGGGGAAATCGCAGAATGTTTCTTGTAAACTGAAATACGGGATTTCACCCCCAAGGTTATCCACAGAAAGTTAACGGCCGTGGCTGATGCTTTGCAGCAAGCGGTAGGAATCTTTCGTTTTGGGCTTCATCTGCCTTTTGAGGGCCCTCTCACACCATCATCTCTTTCGTCGCCGACAACGTCAGGTCGGGATAATCGCGCTCGATCCGGTCAATGTCCCATTGCAGGCGCGTGAGGAAGACCATGTCGCCGTCGTTGTCGGCTGCCATGTGGCCCTTGTTGGAGTTCACGAAGGCGTCGACTTTGTCTTTTGGCCCGGTGACCCAGCGCGCCGAGGTGAACTGCGAGGGCTCGAACCGGACGGGCAGGCCGTATTCCAACTCGATGCGGCTGGCCAGAACTTCGAACTGAAGCGGCCCCACAACGCCGACGATGAAGCCGGATCCGATCATTGGTTTGAAGATCTTTGCGGCCCCTTCCTCGGCGAATTGCATCAGTGCTTTTTCAAGGTGTTTTGACTTCAACGGATCGCCCGCGCGGACGTTTTGCAACAATTCGGGCGCAAAAGACGGGATGCCGGTGACTTTGATTGTCTCACCTTCGGTTAACGTGTCGCCGATCCTGAGCTGGCCGTGGTTCGGGATGCCGATGATGTCGCCGGCCCAGGCCTCTTCCGCCAACTCGCGGTCTGAGGCGAGAAACAGCACCGGGTTCGAGATCGCCATCTGCTTTTTCGAGCGTACATGCGTGAGCTTCATGCCGCGGATGAAATGCCCCGAGGCAAGGCGCACAAACGCCACACGGTCCCGGTGCTTGGGATCCATGTTTGCCTGAACCTTGAACACGAAGCCTGCGACGGTGGTCTCATCCGGGCTGACGTGGCGCGGCGAGGCGGATTGCGGTTGCGGCTCGGGGCCGAAATTAGCGATGCCATCCATCAGGTCTTTGACGCCGAACGAGTTGATCGCCGAGCCGAACCAGATCGGGGTCATCGTGCCTTCAAGGAACGCCTGCCGATCAAAAGCCGGCAGCAGTGCGCGCGCCATTTCGACGTCTTCGCGCAGTTGTGTGAGCAGATCAGCAGGCACATGCTCGGCCAGTTTCGGATCGTCCAAACCGTCGATCTTGATGGACTCGGCGCGTTTGTTGCGGTCACCGCGCTCCATCAGTTCAAGCCGGTCATTCAGCATATCGTAAGAGCCGATAAAATCGCGTCCGACGCCGATGGGCCAGGATGCAGGCGTCACGTCGATCGCAAGATTTTCCTGAATTTCGTCGATGATCTCGAATGTCTCGCGGCTTTCGCGGTCCATCTTGTTACAAAATGTTAAGATCGGAAGGTCGCGCATCCGGCAGACCTCGAACAGCTTCTGGGTCTGGCTTTCAACACCCTTTGCGCCGTCGATGACCATGATCGCGGCGTCCACGGCCGTCAGCGTGCGATAAGTGTCTTCGGAGAAATCCGAGTGGCCCGGCGTGTCGACAAGGTTGAAGCGGTAGCCTGCGAAATCAAAGGACATCGCCGAGGCCGACACCGAAATGCCGCGATCCTTTTCCATCTGCATAAAGTCCGACCGCGTGCGGCGCGCTTCACCCTTGGCGCGTACCTGTCCGGCCATCTGGATTGCGCCACCATAAAGCAGGAACTTTTCGGTCAAGGTCGTCTTGCCCGCATCGGGGTGCGAGATGATGGCAAATGTGCGCCGCCGGGCAATTTCCGGGGGCAGGGGGCTTTGATTTGAGGCGCGATCTAACATGGGGGCGATATAGCCAGCCCTGCGAGCGCGCGCAATGAGCAGACACTTTGGATTGACGCGGCAGGGCTTCG
>NZ_JBVCWP010000352.1:0-3627 GCF_057460485.1 Boseongicola sp. | reverse complement strand
GATCTTCTTGAAGAAATACAAGAGGAATCCGGGCAGGATATTGGCCTGCACATGACTGGCGGCCTTACCATGGCCGGCACGCCCGAACGCTGGGAATGGCTCCAATCTGCGTATCGTGTGTTCCAATCGATCGGGATCGAAGATTGCCGCCTCGTCACGCCCAAAGAGGCGGGAGAGCTTTGCCCGATCATGTCCACCGAGGGCCTGTTGGGGGGCATGTGGGCCGACCGCGAGGGGTATCTCGACACCACCGGCACGGTCCACGCCTATGCCGGCGCCGCTCGCAAACGTGGTGCGCAATACTTTGAGCACACCAAAGTCGAAGAGTTGATCCAGACTGCCGATGGCTGGAAAGTGGTCACCGACAAAGGCACAATTACCTGCGAACACGTGGTAAATGCCGCCGGTCTTTGGGCCAAACAAGTTGGACGCATGGCTGGGGTCGAACTGCCCGTTTCGCCCTTAAAGCACCACTACCTTATTTCCGACACCATCCCTGAGTTGGAAAAACTCGACTTTGAAGTCCCGATGACCGTCGACCTCGAGGGCTTCACTTACCTGCGCCAAGACCAAAAAGGTGTCCTGCTCGGCATTTACGAGGTCGACCACGAACACTGGGCGATGGATGGCGCGCCGTGGGATTATGGTATGGAATTGTTCCAGGAACAGACCGACCGTATCGAAAAGGAACTCATCTTTGGCTTCGAACGCTACCCCTGCCTGCAAGAAGTTGGCGTCAAAACATGGGTTAACGGCGCCTTCACTTTCTCCCCTGACGGTAATCCTCTTGTCGGTCCCGTGCCCGGCAAGCGTGGTTATTGGACAGCCTGCGCGGTCATGGCGGGCTTCCTTCAAGGTGGCGGCGTCGGCAAATCGCTTGCCGAATGGATGATCCACGGCGAACCCGAAGCAGACGTCTACGCCATGGATGTCGCCCGCTATGGTCCGTGGGCCGCAAACAAAGAATACATCCGCCAAACGACCGGGCAGTTCTATTCCCGCCGCTTCGTTATGACTTATCCGAACGAACAGCTTCCCGCGGGGCGCCCGCTGAAAATGGCGCCCGCCCACGATGCCATGACGGCCGCCGGTTGCCGATGGGGTGTCAACTGGGACCTCGAAGTGCCACTCTATTTTGCACCCAATGAAGATTTCGTTGAGACCCATACGCTAAAAAGATCAAATGCCTTCGATATTGTTGCTGCGGAATGCAAAAACGCGCGCGAAAACGTCGGAATGGTCGACATTACCGGTTTCAGCCGCTTCGAGGTCTCGGGTCCCAACGCGCTGAGCTGGCTCGACAAGATCATGGCCTCCAGACTGCCCGCGCCGGGACGCGCGCGTCTTGCCCCGATGCTTGCCGAGAACGGCCGCCTGAAGGGCGATCTGACGGTTTTCAACTGGGGGGATGGCACGTGGTGGATTATGGGCTCGTACTACTTGCGTGCCTGGCACATGCGATGGTTCGATGACCACATGGAAAGCGGCGTGTCTGTCCGCGATCTCGGAGAAGAAATCTGTGGCTTTGGCCTTACTGGACCAAACTCTCGCAAAGTCATCGAAAAGCTCTGCCACCAAGATATCGCGGCGCTGCCGTTCATGGGGTGTGGCCACTTTGATGTTGGCATAATTCAAGCCCGCGTCGCGCGGATGTCCGTCGCAGGAGAGCTTGGCTATGAGATCAACTGCCGCTATGGAGACCACGCCAAACTGCGCCGTATGCTGTTGGAATCAGGCGAAGACATTGGCCTTCAAGAGTACGGCTTCAATGCCATGCTATCGCTGCGCCTTGAGAAATCGTTCGGCATTTGGTCGGCGGAATTTACCCAAGGCTACACGCCCGGTATGACTGGAATGGACCGCTGGATCGCATGGGACAAAGGCGATTTTTTGGGCAAGAGGGCTGCCATCGCTGAACGTGACGGAAACGGTCCAGCCCAGATGCTTGTGACGCTTGAAGTCGACGCTGACGATGCCGACGCAAGCGGCTATGAACCCATCTGGAACGGCGAAGAAAAGGTGGGTTTCGTCACCTCCGGCGGCTATGGACATACGGTGCAAAAGTCGCTCGCAATGGCGCTTGTGAATTCCGATATCGCCAAACAGGGTCAGGTGCTTTCCGTTCATGTCGTCGGACGAGAGCGCCCCGCGCGGATCATCGATGCGTCGCCCTACGATCCTACCGGAAAAGCGATGCGCGGATGATCGAAACTGCGCCCGGAGGCCACTTTTTCGCCGCCCAGAAAACTATGTCGCGCTATCAAACAAAGTTTTATCAACCTTTTGCCGCCGATTGGTCGAATTTCGACGCATGGATCGAAAAGGGAAGCGCTGACGCCACCACCCGCGCCACCGCCATCTGGCAACGCATCTTGCACGAAGAAAAGGGCCCGGAAATTGACGACGCCCGCAAAGGTGCTCTCGACGACTACATCCGCAAAGCCACCGCTGCGGACGGCGCGGAACCGGTCAGCTAAAATGGCACACTTCATCCCGCTGCACCGCGACGATCCGTCGAAAGCCCCGCTTGTCGGGAATATCAAAGTCACGCGCCAGGACTGGCTGAATGTCGCCAAGGACATCCTGATTTCGGACGGCATCGAGCAGGTCAAAATCCTGCCCATGAGCGATCGCCTTGGCGTGTCGCGTTCATCCTTTTACTGGTACTTCAAAACCAGGCAAGACCTTCTCGACGCGCTTCTCGATCACTGGGAAAAAACCAATACAGCCGCCCTTGTCGCCAAAGCGCAGGCGCCGTCACGCACCATTACACAAGCCGTCAATCAGGTCTTCCACTGCGTTGTAAATCCCAGTATATTCTCGATCCCTTTCGATTTTGCGGTTCGGGACTGGGCCCGCCGATCCGATAAGGTCCGCGCCGTCCTGCACGCCTCAGAAGACACCCGAATCGCCGCGATCCAAGCTATGTTCCAACGCTACGAATACACCGAAATCGAAGCCCTTACGCGCGCGCGCATTCTCTACTACATGCAAAACGGCTACAATGACGCCGACCTCCAGGAACCGCTTGAAACTCGGATGAAAATGGTGCCGCATTACCTGTATGGCTTTACTGGCCAGCACGCCGCAGACGACGAAATCAGAGACTTCCGCGCCTATTGCCAGGCCGTTCAAACCGGAGACACCCCATGACCCAACCCATTGACGCAATCATTATCGGCACCGGAGTGATCGGCACCGCAACCGCTTTCGAAATGTCCAAGGCGGGCTACAAAACGCTCTCGCTTGATCGCAACACTCAGATCGGCCACGGCTCAACCGCCGGGTCCTGCGCGATCATTCGAATGCATTATTCGACCTTCGACGGCACCGCTTTCGCCTGGGAGGGCTATCACTACTGGCGCGACTGGAAATCCTACCTTGGTCTGCCTGACGGCGAAGAACTGGCGCAATTCAAGGAGTGCGGTTGCCTCGTTATGAAAACGACAGTTAACAACCAGCTCGAAAAGCACAAAGAAAATTCCGCCGCGCTCGACTGCCCCCATGAGGATTGGGGCCCCGAACAAGTGGCTGCAAAACTTCCGGTCTACACGCTCGACAGTTTTTCGCCCGCCAAGCGCCAGGACGATCCAAATTTTGGTGAACCCAACGGAGCCACCCTGCGCG
>NZ_JBVCWP010000351.1:0-3634 GCF_057460485.1 Boseongicola sp. | reverse complement strand
GACAAGCTGGGCCAGCCGATGGTCAGCATGTCCTTCTACGGCGAATACGACACCTTCAGCGTCTATGTCCTGCCGTGGTTGCGCGACCGCGAATTCCTAGGCTTCGGCCCGCGCCTCGGCGGTCCGTTTCCGATTGGCGCGGCGGAATTCGAGTCTGCCGACGGCAAGCGCCATATCGATTACGCGCTGCGCTGGTCACATTCAGTCGGGAATCTCGATCTTGGGCTATCGTATTTCAACGGCACCAGCCGCGAGCCGCGGTTGATCCAGACCGGCCCGGTGCTCGTGCCTCACTACGATCAGATCGCGCAGGCGGGGTTGGATCTGCAACTGACCGCCGGCGACTGGCTGTGGAAGCTCGAAGCAATCCGGCGCAGCGGGCATGGGCCCGGCTTCTGGGCAGCCACTGCCGGCTTCGAATGGACAATTCCCGGCATTGCCGGCACTGGCGCCGATCTGGGTCTGATCGCCGAATACAGCCACGACGGTCGCGACCCCGCCCTGGCTCCGGCCACGATCCACGACGACGATCTGTTCCTCGGCGCCCGCCTCGCCCTGAACGACATCGGCGATACCAGCCTTCTCGCAGGGGCCCTCATAGACCGCGAAACCGATGCACGCGTATTCCTCGTGGAAGGCCAGCGGCGAATGGGCGAAAATTGGGTTTTGTCGCTGGAGGGCCGGTTTTTCGAAGGCGGGGTCGCGCCCGATCCAATCTCGGTTATCCGCAACGACGACTATATCTCGATCAGCTTGAAACGGTCATTCTGAACCAACCCAAGGGATTTGACGCGACCGCGCCTTCGAATACGCAGTTCGAAGGTCCGGTTTCCCACCGGAACCAGCAGACGATCCAATACTCAGCGGCCATTCGGTGCCCCTTCCGATCCCTTCAATGCCGCTTCAGGCAGCACGCAAAAGCCTTGCGCCGGAACAGCCAATGCGCTGTTGAACTTACTGGAAAGATTCTGAAAGGCGATCAGCGCGGTCAATTCGACGATCGCGTCGTCGATGAAAAACTCCTTCAGTCGGGAAAACACAGCGTCGTCCACTCCGCGGTCGTACCGGGTCATCGCGTCGGCATAGTCCAGGGCCGCGCGCTCCGCCGGTCTGAAGAGATCGCTATCCCGCCACTGCATCAAGGCCGCGACTTTTTTTTCGACACACCACGACGCAAGAGAGTGGCGGAATTCAGATCGACGCAGAACGAGCAGCTGTTGATTTGCGACACGAGCACAGTGACAAGTGATCGGAGCGCAGGGTCGATCGGAGACGAGCGACGGTCTATCGTGCCGTAGAGTACGGCCACTCCGGCGAACAGCCGTGGCACCCGCCCCCAAAGCAGCGCCGCGTCGAGTACCGCGCCATACTTTCGCTTCTGGTTCCAGAAAAACGGTCTTATCCACCAGGAGTATCTCGACCGTGGTTTGGCTTCGATCCGCATGATTGCACCTTCGTCCGATTCCGATTCTGCGTCCGCCTCGCCGCACCAATACAAGGTGCGAACGACGGTCAGCCAGACCAGCAGAATGAGGCTGAGGATATTATCGAACACTTCCGCCGACCCGGGAACAGAGAAAGACCCTGGATCGGAAGTCACGATCCTGCCAAGCCGCACGTTCTCAAGGATCTGGAGCGCGTGCTGTACCGCGCGCCCGAGTCCTGACCACTCCGCACATGGAAATATGGTAAAGTTGCAAAGGCCACTGCGCGTTGATTTGGATCAATCGCTTCGCGGCTGGAGTCCCTTACAGTTGACCAAGTCACCAGATCGAGGCGAAGAACAAGCGTGCTTCGGTCTAATATCGCGCGAATTGGGTAGTGATCAAAAGGGCTGAACATGAAAGGTCTTGCCTACGTTACGATTTTGGGTCTGGCAGCGGGATCGATCGCTTTTGCGCATGAGAGCGCAACCGGCGTGGTGAAGACGCGCATGGAAGAAATGGAGCGTTTCGAAGAACTAATCGAGCGCGTCTTTGCCATGATCAATGGCGAGTTGAGCTATGAGGCAGCCGCAGTACGACGTGCTGCCGAGGAAATCAGGAATAGGGCCGGTGGCCATCTCACGTCGCTGTTTCCCGAAGGCTCGAATGATCCGCCAAGTGAAGCGCGTACCGAAATCTGGCTGAAGTTCAGAGACTTTGATCACTATGCTTTCATGCTGGAACGTTGGTCAGGCGAGCTGGCCACCCAAGCAGACGAGCGACCACATGGGACTCTTCCAGCCAAATGGGAGGATGCGGAAATGGGGCCCGCTATGATGCAGCGCGGCGGCATGATGGGACGCCGCGGCCCCGATTTCGCCGCCTGGCATGTGGCAGCGACGTGCAACGCATGTCACGCCGAGTTTCGCGAAGAGGAATAAAGGACGGAGGTCGACTTCCTTCGCCGCCGCTCTGTCCCAAGATTTTTCAGATGCTGCACCACCGATGTGCGTGAATGGGGACATTCGCCTTTGTGAGTTGTGCCTCGCTCAAACGCCGCCGATTGCCTGTCACTGCACGGGGCGGGGTGGCGGGACGGGTCTCGCGCTCGTATGGTGTGCATAGCGGATCCGTTATGAACCTTGGCGGATCCAAAGAGATCGCTAGATGCCTTTGAACGGCTTTGTCACGTTAACTCAGTTGAACCAAAATAGCCGACGCTACCCCAGATCAAGCAGCCACAATTTCGAACCACTCAGCGAATGACCTGGCGCGAGTTTGATGGAGAGTTTGGCGAGAGATCAGATGACGTTGCAAATTGAAATGGTTGTAGATGGCATCGTGGACGGACAGAAAACGTTGCATCGATCCGGGCGACTTGAACCGGCCCATGCGGCGTTCTCGTCGGCGCGTCGGTTGATGTGAAACCTCTGCCCGATTGTTCAATCGACCACCCGTGACATGAAGGTGCGCCAAGCCAAGTTCCCGAAGGGCCGCCGAATATGACCCCAGCTTGTCGGTGACAATCTCATCCGGAATGTAACCCTGCTTTTTCAGGAGTTTCCGCATAAGTTTAAGGGCCGCACTCTTGTTTCGGCGAGATTGGGCCAGGACTTCAAGAACCTCGCCTTCATCGTCAACCGCGCGCCACAGGTATGTTCGCCGGCCACCAATTCGGACAAAGACCTCGTCAAGATGCCAGGCTCCCGAAGGTCGAACTCTGCGAGATCTGATGTTGGCGGCAATCGCCGGACCGAATTTCAAAATCCATCGGCGGATCGTTTCGTAGCTCACATCGATCCCTCGTTCTGCAAGCATTTCTTCAACGTCACGAAAGCTCAAAGGCAAGCGAAAGTAGAGCCAGACGGCTCGTTGGATTATCGATGGCGGAAATCGGTGGCGTGCGTAGGAAATCTTTCTCATTCAACGACAAATACCGGCCGTCAGGCCGATCGTCGAGTTAATGTGACAATGCCTCGCTGTTTTTGCGGGATAATTTCAAGATGGATTCTGATTTATTAGGGTACAGTGACACCCGCTCAGATGCGTTCAGCCTCTGGGCCGATTACACAGCCGAAATGGCGGCATGATCTACCCTTCGCCAATCCCTCACAATCTGTAGCCAACAACTTGGCAATACCTCCTAGTCCTTCGCGTCGGCTAATTTGACAGATTACTGTTTTTCTGAATCACTCTCGCAATCGTTTGAT
>NZ_JBVCWP010000350.1:0-3655 GCF_057460485.1 Boseongicola sp. | reverse complement strand
GCTCGTCAATGAAGATGATCGACGGGGCGGCCTTGCGCGCCGCCTCGAACATCTTGCGCACGCGGCCCGCACCGACGCCAACGAATATCTCGATAAACTCCGACCCTGAAGTTGAAAAGAAGGGCACATCCGCCTCGCCCGCCAGCGCCTTGGCAAGAAGGGTCTTGCCGGTGCCGGGCGGGCCAACCAGCAGGACACCGTGCGGCACCTCGGCGCCGACCTTTTCAAAGCGCTCCGGCTCGCGCAGAAAATCGACCAGCTCGGACACCTCCCGCTTGGCCTGATCCTGACCTGCAACGTCCGCGAAGGTGATCTTTTCGCGTGACGCGGTCGGCGTGGAAAATCGCCCGCTCAGGAGCCCGCCGGCGACACCGCCCGGACCGCCGCCGACGATGTTGCCCATCATCCGCCTCTGCAGCCACAGATAGACGCCAAGGATCAGGACCCATGGCAGTATGTAGGACAGCATCGAAACAACGGAGGGCTCTTCGGCCCGAATCTCGACGCCGTTTTGTTCTAGCAGCGGCAACAGATCGGGGTCGCCCTGAGACGGGGTTACAGCGCGGAAAGTCCCTTTGCTTTCGGCGCCCGGTTCGCCGGTGATGACGACGATGGCGTGCTCCTGCAGATCAGCCGAAGTAACCCGACCGTCGCGGATCATCTGTTTGACTTCGCTGTAGGGCAAGGCAGTCGGCACCGGCCCGGAGTTCGGCCAGAGGCCCGAGAACAGGACCATTGCCAGCAACGCGGCAAGCAGCATCCATACCTGCCATTGCCATCCGCCAGGATCGCCGTCGGGTCGATTTGATGTGTCTTTGGGCATGTCAGTATAATTACCCTGATGTTAGCGAGTGCGCGACCCTAGCACCTCCCGAGTCTCGCGTCGTTGACCCAAATCAACTGCGGAGTTGCTCTTCAAGCGGTGATTGTCGGACCACTGCGAACCTGTCTCTGCAAGGCTAATCCAGCAACCTTTTAGCAACCATAACGAACGGCAGCTTTGCCCGCTCCGAACCCGCAGCGGACGTTCAATTCTCGATCAACCAAGGCAAGGCGGGCGGAAAGCGGCACTTCGCTTCGGCGATCAAACCGCGCTTTGCAATCTCCAAAAGCCGACATTCAAAAGTATCGCTTACAACCGATGTCCCCACGTCGAAAACATGGGGAGTTGGTTGCCAAAAGAACGCTCCGGGTCTTCAGCCGAAGCGTTTTTATCGACGCATTTGCCACAGAAGTAGTCGCATAATCCTTCACCCGCCTGTCATTGGCGCACTAATAATAACTTGACGTAACAAGTAACCGCGTCCTGAATGCTGATGCCCGCCGTTGTGGTGAGGCGCAATGAAAGTTTCGGACCAATGAAAAGGTTTGGCCTCGATGCAACCGATATCCGCATCCTCAGTGCGGTTCAGAAGCATGGCCAACTGAGCAAAACCAAGTTGGCAGAGATCGTTAACCTTTCTCCGACGCCGTGTCTGGCGCGTTTGGACAGGTTGAAGGCCGGAGGGTTCATAAGAGGGTACCACGCCGAAATAGCACTCGACAAAATTTGCGATTTCACCCAGGTCGTCGTGACCGTTTCGCTGACGCATCACCGAAAGTCTGATTTCGATCGTTTCGAGGCTCATATCAGGACTCTGGACGAGATCACCGAATGCATCGCCACAGGCGGCGGCATGGATTATGTCATGGAGGCTGTAAGCCCCAGCCTCGCATCGTTTCAGAACTTGATGGAAACCCTGCTCGCCGCAGAGCTTGGGATTGACCGCTACATGACATACATCGTGACCCGGCGAATCAAATCGGACCAGCCCAACCTTGCGAAACTGGCGGCGAAGGAAAGCAAATAACTCCGCACGTCCGAACGGCCCGTTTGAAACCGTAAAACGGTCTGACCAGTCTTCAACCTGCCTATTTTTTAGTCTGCTTCACACTGCGTCCGAGGCTAAAATGGCGCGATGTTGAAACAATCCACGGCCTGACGGTCCGGTGGCTTACAAGGGCGCTAAACATGATGCAATCAGACGACTTCGGGTTCGGCACACAAATCCGCAAATCCCCTTATTTCGATGCCACCGTCCGGTGGGGAGCTCAGGGATTTTCGGTCTACAATCACATGTATATTCCGCGTGACTTCGGCAATCCGGAACAGAACTTCTGGAACCTGGTCAACGACGCGATCCTGTGCGACGTCGCGGTTGAACGTCAGGTCGAGATCACCGGCCCGGACGCCGCGAAATTCACCCAGATGCTGACCCCGCGCGACCTGTCCAAGATGGCCGTCGGACAGTGCAAATACATCCTGATCACCAATGCAGACGGCGGCATCCTGAACGATCCGATCCTGCTGCGGCTCGCGGAAAACCATTTCTGGATATCGCTGGCCGACAGCGACATTCTGCTCTGGGCGCAGGGCGTGGCCGTGCATTCCGGGCTGGACGTGACAATCGGTGAACCTGATGTGTCGCCGCTGCAATTGCAGGGTCCGAAATCGGGCGAAGTGATGCGGGAGCTGTTTGGCGAAAGCATCATGGACCTGCGCTATTACTGGCTGCGTGAGGTCGAGCTTGACGGGATTCCCCTGATCGTGTCGCGCACCGGCTGGTCCAGTGAACTGGGCTATGAGATTTACCTGCGCGACGGTTCGCGCGGCGACGCGCTGTGGGAGCGGATCATGGCGGCAGGCATGCAGCATGGTCTGAAACCGGGCCACACCTCTTCCATCCGCCGCATCGAAGGCGGCATGCTGTCATATCACGCCGACGCGGATATCAACACGAACCCCTATGAGCTCGGGTTTGACCGTCTGGTTGACCTCGACATGGAAGCCGATTTCATCGGCAAAGCCGCGCTGCGCCGTATTAAGGCCGAAGGCCCGGCACGCAAACAGGTGGGCCTGATCATCGACAGCGAGCCGCTCAAGGGGCCTAACACCACGTTCTGGACAATCAACAAAGACGGTGAAACAATCGGCAAGGTCACTTCCGCGGTGTATTCGCCACGGCTTGAGCAGAACATCGCCTTGGCCATGGTCGCGGCAGAACATGCCAATATCGGTGCCAAGGTCGAAATCGTGAGCGGTTCTGGCCCGGCCCGAGCCACGATCGTGGAACGCCCGTTCTACGATCCCAAAAAGAAAATCGCCGCGGCCTGAGTGCCCAATTCAATACGGAGAACTGATATGTCCGAACTTTCCATCGAACTGAACTGGCACCGGTCCGAAGCTGACCTGAATCCCGGCAAATATTCGAACGCGCATACCGTCCGATACAATGACGTTTATGAACTGAAAGCGGATGCTGCCCCCGATTGGGGCGGCGATCCGGCGAACACGAACCCGGAGCAGGCTCTGGCCGCCGCATTGTCCAGCTGTCACATGATGACCTTCCTGGCGCTGGCGGCCAAGGCCAAGTGGCCGGTCGCGAGTTTCTTCGATCGCGCCGTCGCGTATCTTGGTAAAAACGCCAAGGGTCAAATGTCCGTCACGCGCGTGGATTTGCATCCGGTAGTGCACTTTGACACCGGCTTTGCGGTCGATGCGGCGGAGCTGGAAAAGATGCATGATCGGGCTCACCGGTATTGCTTTATCGCCAACACACTCGCCGATAGTGTCGAGATCAACGTCATTCTGGAAGACGCAAGGGAAAAGGTCGGT
>NZ_JBVCWP010000349.1:0-3656 GCF_057460485.1 Boseongicola sp. | reverse complement strand
GATGATGCAGGGGCGCTGCAGTCGCAGCTTAACCACGCCCGGTTCGCGGGCATTGCGCTATGTCAACGCGCGGACCGTCAGAAAGCTTTGACCTTTACGCCCACTCTTTGATCTACGCTGTTCATCGTGCAAATGCGGCCAATGTCTCGAAAGAGCCCGAAGCGGAAGCACCAAACGCATGATCTAGTGGGAGTATTGTGTAAATTTTCATAGTGTTTAGTTCATTCCCAGCGCGTCCTCGATCGCGGGCAGCGAAGATATAAGACCAAGGCTGTTTGCATCGTCCCGTAAGCAACTGAGCGCTGCAATCGTCTCGCTGTTGTTAGTGCCCCTTTTCACGGCGACAAGCGCCCGCGCCCTCGCAACATAAAAGTCCGACCACGGCAGAGTTTCTCCTTTTGGAAACGCCGCAAGTGCGTCCGCGTACCGGCTGACCTCATCCCAATCGCCTCTAGCAAGCATAGCCTCAATAGCATCCCGGTAGAAAAAAGGGGGATTATGTCCGACGCATCCGCTTTTAATGATCGCTTCCGCTTCCGCGAGCGCATGATCCTGCTCCGATGGATCACTGACGATGCGAATAAAGTGCCCGAGCATTCGGGGTCCGCCAAACGAAAAGCCCAGTTCTCGTGCTGCAGAAATCGCACTATTTATCATGGAAAGCGCCTCACTAGAACGGCCATTTTCCTTCAAGGAAACGCTTTGAAATGCCATGGCCTCTTGACTGAAACGCACGGATCCAAGCCGTTCGCCAAGCGTGCGAACGTGGGCAGCGTACTTATCCGCCGTTGACCAGTCGCTTAGCTCCGTCGCCGCAAACAAACAGGCCGCGGCAGCATTGAGCTCGGCGCGGTCGTGCCCGACACGACTTGCAGCCTCGATTGTTGCACGACCGAGTTCAAGCGTTTCGTGTAGCTCGAGCAAGTAGATCTTTGTCTGGCAAACCTGAGCGGCGTTCGCCACCTCTGTGCGGCCGTAGCCATGTTGGCGGCAGAGATCGACGCATTTGGAGAGCATCTCATGTGAGGTGCGCATACGACCGGCCACGTAGGCCGCATCACCCAACCCACCGAGTCCACGAGCCTCGCCTTCGGCTGAACCGATTTCCTTTGCATACTTTATGCTTTGCCTATGACCAGCCTCGCATCCAACAATATCGCCTTTTGGAAACAACAGATTGCCCCGCAAATGATGAATCCGCATCAGAGCATCTTTCAGTCCCTCCGCTTCCGCTATGGGCTGTGCAATCTCAAGCAAGCCCAGGGCTTCATCTGTGCGCTCTACGATCCTCATTCCTTCGGCGACTCCGAGAAGTGCAAGGCACTTTTCCGCTTGGTTGGTATGCACGGAGAGCGCTTGCTGATATGCATCAATCGACTGTTCCGGTTCTCCAAGCTCACAGAGCAGGTCACCAAGCATGCAGTTCAGGTCGAACTTAGTGTTCTGATCGTCGGCCAGCTTGAGGCCACGTTCCGCGAGACCGCGTGCATTCTCCAACCTCAGAGCTTTTTTCTGTGCTTCGGCGGCGGTAAGATAGGCTGCGGCGGCGCTTTTGTGGTTTGCTCTTTCCAGATGCTCGGCGCGCAGCGACAGATCGTTCTCGGAAAACCAATCGGCGGCGGCGAGGTGCAATTCGTTCCGGCGTGAGCGAAGCAACGAGCCGTAGACACCATCCCTTACGAGAGCGTGGACAAATAGGTAATCCTCTCCCTGCTCCTGGATAAGTTGGTGTCCAACCAGCTTCGCGCAGTCGTAGTTGGCGTCGTCGATCAGATTGCAAAGCGCGGCGAGTGAAAAGCGCTGACCGAGCACAGAGGCCGCCTGAACGACCGCCTTTTCGGATGCAGGCAATCTATCGAGCCGCGCCTGTACAATGCTTTGGACGGATCCGGGCACCTGAAGCTCTCCAGCCTCCTCAACGCTTCGAAGAAGTTGCTCTAGGAACAATGGGTTACCCGCAGCGCGTTCGATACATGTCCGGGCGAACTTATCCGCAGTATCAACAAAATTCTCTGCAATCCCCATCGCATCGGCGGGGCTGAGTGGGCCGAGGTCCAGCGTCATTAAGGACGTTCCAGCTACGAGGCCACGCCACGCGGGGTCAAGCGGATCACCTTCAATTCTCGACGTGAGCACGATGATGATGGGAACTTCAGCCGCACCCCGTCCAAGTTCTGCAATTTGTCGCAGGACAAGCCTATCGGCCCAATGCAAATCTTCGAAAACAAGCAGCCTTGGATAAAGGGCGCTCATATTGCGGGCCAGGGCAACCACAGTCTCAAGCTTGCCTGCGTTTCGGGTCAAGTTATCCATCGCATCGTAGGTTGCAGTATTTTCCGCGGACTGCGGCAGGTCGAGAAGATCGTTCAAGTGAAGTTCGTTTTTCGCAGGAACGATGCCTTGAGAGAGCACGCGTTGCGCGGCAGCGCACCGGTCTTCCACTGCATCACCGGAAGGCAAGTCGAGCAGGCTCCGCACCAGTGTACGCACGGGATCCTGCCCTTTACCGACACCAAAATCCAGTATCAGTGTGCGGTGGCACCGAAAGCCGCGCTCAGATGCCAGACTGCAAAACTCACTTGTCAGACGGGTCTTGCCAATTCCAGCATCTCCTCTGATCTGGATTATCTGGCCCTGTTCAGTATCCGTGCAGATTTCCAGCGCCATCGTGAACTGTCGAACCTCGGCCACCCGTCCAACGAAAGGGCGGTCTTTGCGCGCGTCAGGCGAGGTCTCGTTCCTTTTTACAGAGTACACACGGACCGGAGACGCGAGGCCCTTCACCGCGATCTCGCCCAAGTCTTTTGTTGCGATCGTGTCCGAAACCGATCTGCGAACGACCGAGGAAACAAAAATCTCATCCGCCCCAGCCTTATCAGTAAGCCGTGCAGCAAGATTTACCGAGTCGCCAATAACTGTGTAGTGGCTGTCAGGGCCCACACCGCTCGCAATGACCTCGCCACTGGCAATACCGATGTGTACCTGTACCGGGCGGCCGACATGGGCAGAGATGTCCGGCATCGCATCCTGAATGGCAATCGCAGCGCGAACCGCCCTTTCGGCATCGTTTCCGTGAGAAAATGGCGCTCCGAATACCGCCATAACACTGTCACCGACATGCTTGTCTACCGTGCCCCCGCAATCTCGGATGATTTTATCAGCGTGGTCGAAATAGACCACCAGAAGCTCGTGCACCTCTTCGGAATCGATCAACGAGGACAGTTTGGTAAATCCACATATATCAGCGAAAAGAACTGTGACTTGTCGGCGCTCACCTTCATGCTGGGCAGTGACAGGAACTTTGAGAAATTCATCAGCAGCCGATTTGTTTGACTGATCTTCTTGAGCGAGATTTGTGATCGCTTCAAGTAGCCTGCGCCTATGCCCGACCGCAGCAATACCAATTTCTTTCAGGTCATCGGCGGTCAGATGAGCAAGCACTTGCCCGTCAATGTAATTCTGTTCGAAGGCAGCCGCATATTCGCCAAGCCCGAGGCTCTCGAGCCAGTCACGCACGTCGATTTCCATGCCATTCCAATCCCCGGTTTAAAACTCGACTTTATCAACGAAACTGTCGGCCGGTCTATCGCGAAAAACAAAATGGGCTTTTTGAGAGCGCGCTGTGCTTCACAGCGGGAAGCTGTCATATCTAGTGG
>NZ_JBVCWP010000348.1:0-3658 GCF_057460485.1 Boseongicola sp. | reverse complement strand
CCAAACGATCTCGCCCCGACCAACATGAACGGCCCTAACCGGACTTTGGCCGTTCCATACAACGCTGCGGTGCAGCTTTCGCATTGCGGCCATTCGTGCATGGCGCAGCATTTTTGTCGGCTAAAACGTCGGTGTGCGGACATTGGAGACATCAGGCCGAGGCAGATGGAACCAGTTCAGCACCCGACCAAATACGGCGATTTATGTACAGTCGGTTCTATCGGAGTCCCGTCGTTTTCGGTGGCATGGCGGTTAAAGACCTTGAAACCGGCTGGAAGGATAGTGCCAGGGCGTGCTTCGGAGACAAAGATGTGTTTGCTGTTTTCGGGCGAGGACAAAATCGAAATCGGATCATCAAGGGTGCCAATGTAAATGCCCAACCGATCTGGCCAGCGCTCGAATGTCAGGGCAAGCTTGGTTCCGCATCTGGAGCAGAAGTGAACGTCTACGTCTTTTCCGCTACCTTCCGAAGAGAGCGTGTAGACCGACGCCTTGCCTTCGGTGAACACAAAGTGTTGGCGTTCGAAAATCGGTTCAATCATTCGGTCCGAACCGGTGGCGCGCTGGCAGAACCGGCAGTAGCAGATCGTCACCCAGAGGGGTTCGCTGCCGGTGGTGTATGCCACATTTCTGCAAAGGCAGTGGCCAGTGTGTCCATCCGACAAATCCATTTCCTCTCAAATCACCCAACGATGTTTCTTCCTAGCACACCCGGAGTTCAGTGACGCGATCATAATTGAACGGTAACTCCGGGCTCCTTGCTGCCGTTAGCCGCGTCGCAGCGATCCCGCCAAACGATCTCGCCCCGACCAACATGAACGGCCCTTAGCCGACATTCACCAAGATTAACCTTACCGCGGCGCGGCATACCAAGAGCGGCCATTCATGCACCCTGCAGCATTTCCGTCCTCGGAGGTCTGCATCGCGGACAAAGCCGTCACTCGGATTTGATCAAGGTTCCGAGATATTCCCGCGTGTCGCCGTCCCATGAACTGGGGTCTTCACCGTGGGCGATGACCGCATGTAACTCCATAAGTTTCCAGACCTCATCCTCTGTCGAAGCAACGACTTTGCCTGGGCAATCTTCCATGCCTTCGCAATCCTTGCAGGCGTATGAATATGCTTCGCTCATCTTGCTCTCCGATTTCGTTCTTGGCGCTGTCATCTCTTAAAATTCCGAAAGTGTCGGTAGATTGTCGGCGAGTTTGATCCAAGGCTGCTGGTGGGAAACAAAGACATGGCTCATTGGCTTAACAATCGACGGATCGTCGAGTGTACTAGCTGCGAACCAGTCACCGGCACCAAAGTCCTGACCCTCCACTTCGGTTTTGGAATCATACGTCAGCGTCGTGCCGCAATCCCCGCAGAAGCCCCGCGTTATACTAGGGGTTTTCTGGATCGTTTTGATCTTGCCCTTGGTTACCTCGAAATCACCCGCTGCAACTTTTGCCCAGGTCAAAAAGGCACCACCAAGGGCCATCTGACACGAGCGGCAATGGCAATGAGCGGCCCATGTCGGCAGGCTGGTAATCTGATATCGAATGGCGCCGCAATAGCACCCACCGTTAAGTTTTCCCATCACTTTACGCGCCCCTGTTTTGCTCGCCGCCAATCAAAACAAACGCCCTCTCACTGGAGTTATGTGTGTTGATTGGACAAATTACGGATCATTATTGCCCTACCAGCCAAATCATGCGACTCATTTATCATATCAATTCATTAGAGAAACTATCATATGGACTGGATGAAACTCCCTCCGCTAAACAGCCTTCGAGCGTTTGCGACCGTCGCAGAAGCTGGCGGATATACTTTCGCAGCCGAACGGCTAAACGTGACGCAGGCGGCCGTCAGCCAACAAGTGAAAGTACTGGAAAAACACCTTGGCGTGCCTCTGGTCACCAGGCTGGGACGGGGTATCGAGTTGACAGGTCCGGGCGCCCGTCTTGCGCGCGAATTGGGAACCGGATTTGAAATCATCAACCGAGGGGTGGAGCGCCTGTCAGAAGACGCGCAAGCCCGTCCTGTACAGGTCACCATGTCACCCGCCTTTGCCGTGGAATGGTTGTTGCCGAGAATGGCCGAGTTTCAACGGGAAAACCCGAATATCACATTGATGCTCAGCCCCACATCAAAGGTAGTCGAATTGAAACCCGGCGGTGTTGATGTGGCGATCCGATATTGCGACAGGCGTCGATCCCGCTCGGATGTCGAGCCAGTGTTGGTCACGGACATGATTATCATCGGCGCGCCATCGCTTATCGGCGAAAGGGAATTGAGCGATCCGGCCAAGTTGGCCGATCTGCCATGGTTGCAGGAACTGGGCACGAATGAAGCTGCGGAATGGTTTACATTCCATGGAATAGTTCCTGACGAGGCTTTGACAGTGAACCACATGCCTGGGAACCTTATAATGGCGGCGGTTCGGCGAGGCGATGGCATTACCTACACGGCACGGGCATTTTTCAAAGACGATCTTGAAGCTGGCACAGTCAAAGAACTGTTTTGCGAGCCGCAATTCGGCGTCTATTACGTTCAAACACTGGACGGATTTGTACGGCCTGAAGTGAAAATTTTTACCAAGTGGCTCATGTCAAAAGCAGAGACAGTATCGGATGAAATTTGAAAAGGTGCTGGTCCGGTTGATATGGAAAACCAAAAGGGCCGGTATTCCGATTTGCGTGTCCGCTCCGGGATCCTTGCTGCCGTTAGCCGCATCGCAGCGATCCTGCCAAGCGATCTCGCGCCGACCAACATGAACGGCCCTTTGCCGACATTCACCAAGATTGACCTTACCGCGGCGCGGCATACCAAGAGCGGCCATTCATACACCCTGCAGCATTTCCGTCCTCGGAGGTCTGCATCGCGGACTTTTCCGCCGTTCGCTGCAACCGCGAACTTCCCATTATTTTTTTAAGCCCGCCAGCATCCCGGGCGGATTACTGCAGTTGGCTACAATCGCGATCAAGTTGGGTCAAACTCCGGAAGCGGACCTCCAACGGACGGCTACAGCGCATTTCCGTTCTTCGCTGCGGCGGTCCGGTTAGGCCGTTGAATTCGCGGCACATCGATCACAGTCGACCGCGTGTCATTGGGGCGGAACTACACGCCGGATCTTCGATCCGCCCAACCAGAGCGATCCCGCCCCTGCAGCATGGTCCTCGGCGCCCTGACGACCAGTCACGCGCATGACAACCGAGTTGGTAGATGCGTCAATACTCAGAAACTGCAATTGGTACGGCGTCGACAGACTGACACCGTTTTCTCTTGCGACGATTTCGCCTGCTCCCAGCGGCAAATCAGCATCTATCGTCGCAACGATTTCGCCTGTCTCACTATCGATCCTTTGCACGGCTCCGTCTCCTATCGTGTGGACCCACAGCGATCCCGCAGCATCCACCATCAAGCGCGGGCTGCTGCCCGTCGCTATCGTCTGAACAAGCATGTCGTTGTCAGGGTCCACCCTATAGATTTCGTCCTTCCGGCCTGAACTCACCCAGACGTGCCCACCTGCGAATGCTGTCCCAAAGCCGATTTCCGGCAAATCAATCTGTGCCTGAACAGCTCCGGTTATTGCATCGAAGCGGGAGAGCATTCTCTCAAAGTTTTCGGCAGTCACTACCCAAACAGAGTCTGCGCCTACGGCAATGCTGCCGCTGCT
>NZ_JBVCWP010000347.1:0-3670 GCF_057460485.1 Boseongicola sp. | reverse complement strand
TTCGTTTCCGTCAGCAGGCTGTCCAGCAGCGGCGTGATGACATGGCTGGCCAGATGGATGGAGATCTCGCCAGAAATTTCCTTGGTGGCCGCGGTCGTGATGTCCTTGAGCCGGGAGACACCGCTGTAGATGTCCATACACTCACTGTAGAGTAGACTGCCTGCTGCAGTCAGCCGGAAACTGCCTCTGCTGCGCTCGATCAGACGACAGTTCAGTTCCGTTTCAAGCCGTTGCAGGGCCAGACTGACGGATGGCTGGCCGCGCAGCAGGCGATGCGCGGCGCGGGTAAAGCTGGCTTCTTCGACGATCACTACGAAAGTGCGCAGCAGATTCCAGTCCAACTGGTTGACAAATTTCTCTTCGGCTCCGTGCCGCATTATTTTTATCAATGATTATTATAGTTTATATCAATTTGTCTAATTCCAACACCGCATGCAATAGTAAACTCAAGAATTTTGGGGACGTGACACCGGCATGCAGTCAAACGATCAGACAGTAGACAAGCGCCCTTGGGTTCTGCTGTCACCTTCCTTGTTTACGATCACGCTCCTGGTGGTGATCCCTATGGCCTTCATGCTGGTCTACTCGTTCTACGAGAACATTGACCTGGCGGTGGACAAGGTCGCCTTTCAGTTCGGCAACTGGTCCGAGGTAATGACGGACGGCTATTACCACACTGCGATCTGGAAGACCTTGCGCCTGTCGGTGATCGTGACCGTCCTGGCTGCCATTCTGGGCTACATTCCCGCCTATTTCATCGCGATGACGAAATTCCGCGACAAGTGGCTTTTGCTGCTGCTGCTCATTTTGCCGTTCTGGATCAGCTTCATCATCCGCACACTGAGCTGGATCCACATTTTCGGCAATCAGGGTGCATTGAACGGATTGTTCCGGCTTCTTGGCCTGACGGATACGCCACTGTCGATGATGTACAACGAGTTCACGGTAATCGTCGGCTTCATCCACGTGTTCCTGCCTTACATGATCCTTAACGTCTATGTCAGCCTGGAAGGGATCGATGAAAATCTTGAACCGGCGGCCCGCACGCTGGGCGCGACCCCGTGGCAGGCATTTCGCGAAGTCACCCTGCCCCTGTCGATGCCGGGCCTTGCGGCCGGGTGCTTGCTCGTGTTTGTTCTGACCGCCGGCAGCTATGTTACGCCTCTGATCCTCGGCGGCCCCGACGATTTCCTGTTCGGCAATCTGATCTACGACGCGATCGTTAGAGAACTGAACTGGCCGATGGGGGCAACGCTGTCGTTCACCTTGTTGCTTCTTCTGGGTCTGGTTGTCGTGATCTACAGCCGTCTGATGGGGCTTAACCAACTTTCAAAAGCGTTCAAGTAGGACAAAAAATGCGGGTCTGGCAGCTATTAAAAATCTATACGATCATGGTGTACTTCTTCATGTTTGCACCGATTTTCGTGGTGATCCTGCTGGCGTTCAACTCGTCGCAATTTGGCGGCTTCCCGATCGAGGGATTCAGTTTTCGCTGGTTTGCGAAGCTCTACGAGAACGAAGCGATCACACGCGCCTTCCGAACCTCGTTCTTGTTGGGCGGCCTGACCGCGATCATCTCTACAACTCTTGGCATTCTCGCGGCGCTTGCACTCGTGCGCTACCAATTTCGCGGAAAAGACCTGATCGCCACGTTTCTGATTGCCCCGGTGCTCGTACCCGAAACCGTTCTGGCGGTGGGCTTGCTGATCTTTTTGCGCTGGCTGCATATGCCGCGGTCTTTCGGGCTGCTGTTGCTGGGCCACTCCATTATCGCCCTGCCTTTCGTCGTGCTGGTCGTTCAGGCGCGTCTTGTGGGCATTCGCCGCGACTATGAGGAGGCCGCGCGGTCGCTCGGGGCAAGTCCGCTGCAAACTTTCTTTGAAGTGACGTTTCCGCTGATGCTGCCCGCCGTGTTTGCCGGCGCACTTTTCGCTTTCACGATTTCATTCGACAACATCACCGCCACGGTTTTCTGGCGCCCTGCAGGGATGGAAACCCTGCCCACCCAGATTTTCGGAATGCTGCGCAACTCTATCAGTCCCGAAATCAACGCTCTGGGCTTCGTAATGATCTGTATCACCGTGGGCCTGCCGCTGATGGCAGGCATCCTGGCCCGCTATTTTTCAAGCAAGAAAATATAACCAATGACCCAACTAGGAGAAATCAAAATGAAGAAAATAGACTCGACAAAACGCTATGAAGTCCTGCGCGAGCGCATGGGCAACGGCGACATCGACCGGCGTTCGTTCGTCCGACTGCTGGGGGCTGCGGGATTGTACGCGGGCTTGTCCGGCGGGATCATGACCGTCATGTCCTCGCAGGCACGGGCATCTGGCGTCGAACTGAATTTTGAAGGCTGGGGCGGTATTGTGTCCGAAGCTCTGCGAGCGAATGCTTTCACGCCCTACGAGGCGGCCACCGGCAACAAGGTCATTGACGCGACCTTCGGCGGCGAAGCCGAGGTTTTGACCAAGATCAAGGCCGCGGGCAACGCAAACGGCCACAACATACTGCACTCGTCCGGCGTCAGCTGGTACAAGCGCTGGGTCGACGCTGGATACGGCGTTGAGCTGAACGAAGCGAATATTCCCAACATGAAGAACGTGATGTCGGCGATCATCGCGCCGTTCCATAAAATCACGCCAGGCAGCCTTTCGGCAGTTCCCTATGACTACGGCACCACCGGCATCGCGTATAACACCAAATACGTCTCCGAAGAAAAAGCGAAAGAGCTCGGCGCAAACCTGCTGCTGGACAAAGAGCTGAAAGGCAAAATCGGCGGCTGGGGCGGTGATTGGGCCAACCGCGCGTGGTACGGCGCTCTGCAATCCAACCAGGACCCAAACAATATCCAGGACTGGGATACCGTCTGGGACAAGGCGCGCGAGCACCGCGATCTGGTTCTGAAGTACTGGTCATCGGGTGCGGAATTGATGGACCTTCTGGCCAAGGAAGAGATCTATGTGACCGAAGCCTGGTCGGGACGCGTTGCGGCACTTCAGGCGCAGGGCCATCCGATTGCCTATATGGATCCGCCAAACGGCCTGGCCTGGATGGAAAGCATGTTCGTTCTGAAAGGCTCTCCCATGGCCGAAGCCGAAGAGCTGCTGAACTTCATGCTGGACCCGGCAACAGCAATCGCGGTCGCCGAAGGTCAGAAATATCCATCCTCGCTTGATCCCAACAAGGTCAAGATGACCCCGATGGTCGAAGCGCTTCCTGCCTATGATCCGACGGGCAAGCTTGAAAACCTGGTTTTCAAAGATCCGGCGGCATGGAACGCCGTCGAAAAAGATCAGTCGAAACAGTGGAATCGCGTTTCTAAAGGCGCCTGATCACCTGTCCGACCTTTGCAGGCCGCGCCTTGTCGCGCGGCTTGCACACCATTTTTTATATCGGGATAATCACCAATGGCGCGTGTTGAACTGATCAACATCCAGAAATCCTTCGGGTCCGTAAAAGCGGTCGAAAATGCCAATATTGTGTTCGAAGAAGGCTCTTTCACGACGCTTCTGGGCCCCTCGGGATGTGGTAAAACGACGATCCTGCGGATGGTCTCGGGGTTGGCCAGCCCAACCAGCGGCGACATCATGGTCGGGGGGCATCGGGTGAACGACGTGCCCATTCACAAACGCAATCTCGGTCTGGTTTTTCAGAACTACGCCCTGTT
>NZ_JBVCWP010000346.1:0-3679 GCF_057460485.1 Boseongicola sp. | reverse complement strand
GGCCTGCTCCAGCGGCAAAGTCAAGTCAAGCCGGGTCTTGAAGGCGATGGGATATGATGAAATGACTGCGGCCTCCGCCATCAGGGTGTCGATCGGCCCGCAGACAACAAGATCGGAAGTCATGGCATTTGCCGATGCCTGGCTTCGTCAATACGAAAAGTTTCGCCCAAGAGCAGCGTAAAAAGGAATTGGAATGAACGTGGTAAAAGATGTGCAAGTCAAGGAAGGCGTCGATCAGGAGACTGTTGATGCCGTGAAATCCGTTGGTGGCAAATACAAATACGGATTCGAGACCGACATCGAAATGGAATACGCGCCGAAAGGGCTGAACGAGGATATCGTGCGGCTGATTTCCGGCAAGAACGGTGAGCCCAAGTGGATGACCGAATGGCGTATGCAGGCCTATGCCCGGTGGACCAAGATGCAGGAACCCGAATGGGCGATGGTGCACTATCCCAAGATCGACTTTCAGGACCAGTATTATTACGCACAGCCGAAATCAATGTCGGAAAACCGGCCAAAATCGCTGGATGATGTTGATCCCAAACTTCTGGAAACATACAAGAAACTCGGGATACCTCTGAAGGAGCAGATGATCCTTGCCGGTGTCGAGGGCGCGGAAGCTGCCCCTTCCGAAGGCCGCAAGGTTGCCGTGGATGCCGTTTTTGACTCCGTGTCTGTCGGGACGACCTTTCAGGAAGAACTGAAAAAGGCCGGCGTGATCTTCTGCTCGATTTCCGAGGCGATCCGCGAGCATCCCGAGTTGGTAAAGAAATACCTTGGCACGGTGGTCCCGCCGTCCGACAATTTTTATGCGACGCTCAACACCGCTGTTTTCTCTGACGGCTCTTTCGTCTACGTGCCGCCGGGCGTCCGCTGCCCGATGGAACTGTCGACGTATTTCCGTATCAACGCCGAAAACACCGGCCAGTTCGAGCGCACGCTGATTATCGCAGACAAGGGTTCGTACGTGTCCTATCTGGAAGGCTGCACCGCGCCGCAGCGCGACAAAGCCCAGCTGCACGCGGCTGTGGTCGAGTTGATCGCCGAGGAAGACGCCGAGATCAAGTATTCCACCGTACAGAACTGGTATCCGGGCGACGAGAACGGCAAAGGCGGCATCTACAACTTCGTGACCAAGCGCGCCGATTGCCGGGGCGACCGGTCCAAGGTGATGTGGACGCAGGTCGAGACCGGCTCTGCTATTACCTGGAAATACCCAAGCTGCATTTTGCGCGGCAACGACTCGCAGGGCGAATTCTATTCGATCGCGATCGCCAACAACATGCAGCAGGCCGATACCGGCACCAAGATGATCCACCTCGGCAAGAACACCAAGTCGCGGATCGTGTCGAAGGGTATTTCCGCCGGCAAGGCGCAGAACACCTATCGCGGACTGGTACGCATGCACCCGAAAGCAAAGAACAGCCGGAACTATACCCAGTGTGACAGCCTGTTGATCGGCGACAAATGCGGTGCGCACACAGTGCCTTATATCGAAGTGCGCAACAACTCTTCCCGCGTGGAGCACGAGGCGACGACATCGAAGGTTGATGACGATCAGCTGTTCTATTGCCGCCAGCGCGGCATGGACGAGGAAGAGGCCGTGGCGCTGGTGGTCAACGGGTTCTGCAAAGAGGTGCTTCAAGCGCTGCCGATGGAATTCGCGATGGAAGCGCAGGCGCTGGTGGCTATTTCTCTGGAAGGGAGCGTTGGTTGAAGCAAATCCTGCTGGGACTCATGGTGATCGTAGGTCTGATTGTCCTTTTCTTCGGGGGCGGCATTCCGAGCTCGTTCCACGAGTTCCGCAGAGGGGACATTAAGCTGGAATTCAAGCCCCTCATAAATATCGGGCCGATGTTCGGAAGCGTAAACCTCGGTTCCGGCCCCAAGAATTAGTTGGGCCGGGACGTGAAGCTGCAGGGAATTGTGTCGCAGGCATCTGGAAAGAATAAAGAATGACAGACTACGATTACGATCATTACTACGAAAGGCGGCGCGGCAACTCGATCGTGATGTTGCCGGCGGGTCTTGTCGTAGGCGCTGCAATCGGCCCGCTTTTCTTCAGCAATCCGCGGATTTTTGTTCAGGCCCGCGACTGGCTTCATGAAACCATTCTGGCCTTCATTCCGGACAATCCGGACTATGTGAACTATGTCATGATCGGTCTGCTGGTGTTGGCCCTGTTCTTGCTGCGCGGAATTCTGCGGAAATACTGGATGCTGGCCGGGCTGCTGCTGGGCGTGGCCCTGTGGATACCGTTCGGCGCGCACGCCATTTATTATGTTCCGCAGGTCAAGGCCTATTTTCCGAATGCCGAACCAGAACTGACGCTGATCGTCGCAAAGAACCAGCAGTTTACCGCCGCCCGCAACTGGGCCGTAGAAACTGTACCGATACCGCCCGAGGCGGTCCCGTCCCTGTCTGATGCCCTGGCCGCCGACGAGGCCGCTGAAGGCACCGAAACAACTCAATAGAAGAATATCCAAGAGGAATTGATCATGTTGAAAATCAGCAACCTGCATGTTGCGCTGGAAGAAGAGGACAAGCAGATCCTCAAAGGTGTCGATCTGGAAGTTCCCGACGGAACTGTCCATGCCATCATGGGGCCGAACGGCTCCGGTAAATCGACCCTGTCTTATGTCCTGTCCGGCAAGGATGGTTACAAAGTGACAGAGGGCAGCGCCACGCTAGACGGCGCCGACCTGCTGGAAATGGACCCCGAAGAGCGCGCCGCGGCGGGCCTCTTCCTTGCCTTCCAGTATCCGGTGGAAATTCCAGGCGTGGGCAACATGACCTTTCTGCGCACAGCCGTGAACGCCCAGCGGAAATCGCGCGGCGAAGAGGAAATCTCGGCCGCCGACTTCCTGAAACTGGTGCGCGAAAAAGCCAAGAGCCTGAAGATCGGCGCCGAAATGCTTAAGCGTCCGGTCAATGTCGGGTTTTCTGGTGGTGAGAAAAAACGCAATGAAATCCTTCAGATGGCCATGCTTGAGCCGAAAATGTGCATTCTGGACGAGACCGACTCAGGTCTGGATGTCGATGCGATGAAACTGGTGGCGGAGGGCGTTAACGCTCTTCGCTCCAAAGGGCGTTCCTTTCTGGTGATTACTCACTATCAGCGTCTTCTAGACCACATCAAACCGGACGTTGTGCATATTATGGCAGACGGCAAGATTGTGAAAACCGGCGGGCCGGAGCTGGCGCTTGAGGTCGAGCACAACGGCTATGCCGACATTCTGGCAGAGGTGGCCTGATGCCGATTGCACCACTACAGGCGAAATACGATTCCGCGGAGGCGCTGATCGCGGCATTTCCGGAGCCGTCATTCAAGCCGGGAAAATGGGCAGCGGAGGCGCGTGCGCGTGCGCTGGCGACATTCCGGTCGCAGGGTGCGCCGCACCGGTTTGACGAATACTGGAAGTTTACAAATCCGGCGACGCTGATTGATCCCGAAACACCGCAAGCGAGCGTGTTTCAGGATGCCTCACCTCGTCCGTTCAGCGACATTGATCGCGTCATGCTGGTCTTCGTCGACGGTGTCTTCGATCCGGAGCAGTCCGACGATCCCACCCTTGCGGGCGTCGAAATCGAACCTTTGTCAGAGGCAATGCAGGCGGACATCCACTGGGCATCCTCGGTCTATGGCGTGCTTGAAGCGAACGGCCAACAACCTGTT
>NZ_JBVCWP010000345.1:0-3697 GCF_057460485.1 Boseongicola sp. | reverse complement strand
TTCGGCTCGATCTCAGGCTCGGCCGTCGCCAATGTGGCGGGCACCGGGGTCGTCACTATCCCGATGATCAAACGCGACGGCTATCCCGCCCACAAAGCAGCTGCGATCGAAGCCGTCGCCTCAACGGGCGGCCAACTTATGCCGCCTGTGATGGGCGCATCGGCCTTTCTTATGGCCGAATTCCTCGCCATTCCTTATTCCCAGATCGTCATGGCCGCCCTTGTCCCGGCGCTCCTGTACTACGTTGCGCTGTTCATCCAAGCCGACCTTGAAGCGGCCAAGCTTGGCATCAAACGCGTTGACCCTTCGCAAATACCAGATCGCCGCACAGTTGCGGTCGGCATGCACTTCATCCTTGCGTTTGCGGTCCTGATCTACCTGTTGTTCTGGCAACGCTACCAACCCGAACGGGCAGCGCTTTGGGCGGCAGTGGTTCTGTGCGCCACAGCCCTTCTGATCGGTTACCGTGGCACGCGCCCAACATTGCGCACGCTCTTTTCCGGCATTGCCAAAACCGGCCATTCAGTCATCGAAATCCTATTGATTTCAGCGGCATCCGGCTTGGTCATCGGCGTTTTGAACATCACGGGTCTCAGCTTCAATCTAACTTACGCACTCGTGCAAGTTGGCGGCGGCAGCGCGATTTTGCTGCTCGCGTTATCCGCCCTTGTTTGCATCATTCTTGGCATGGGCCTCCCGACGCTTGGCGTTTACGTATTGCTGGCTGCACTGGTCGCGCCCGCCCTGATCCAGGTCGGGATCGAACCAATTGCCGCCCACCTCTATGTTCTCTACTTCGGCATGATGTCGATGATCACGCCCCCCATCGCGCTCGCCGCTTTCGCCGCAGCCGCCATCGCAAAGGCTCCCGCCATGGCAACCGGATGGGCCGCGATGCGCTTTGGATGGGCGGCCTATGTGATCCCGGTCCTGTTCGCTTTCAGCCCCACATTGATCCTGATCGGCGCTCCTGTCGACATTGCCTTCGCCATCGTGACCGCCATCCTTGGCGTCTGGCTTGTGTCGGCGGCCCTTGCTGGCTTTTTCAAAGACCGCCTATCCACTTTAAAACGCTGGTTTTTTGCAGGCGCGGGACTTTTGGCACTGGTCCCCTCCGGCGCGTTTGAAGGCGCGCTTTTGACCGACGTGATCGGCTCAATCCTCGGCGTTCTCCTCATCGCCAACGAAGTTATTCGCCGCCCCACCCAAGCCACAGCAAAGACCAACCCATGACCTCAGTCTCGGGATCAGGCGAACGAATTCTGGCCATCCTGGACCTGTTTACGGGCGATAAACCCCAATGGTCGCCGGAAGAAATGATGGGCGCACTCGGCTACACCCGGCCCACGCTTTATCGCTATCTGAAAACGTTGAAGGACGCGGGCTATCTCGCTGCCTTATCGCAAGCGGTCTACACACTTGGCCCCCGAGTGACCGAGCTTGATTTCCTGATGCAACGCGCGGATCCACTGATCGAAGCCAGCCAATTGCACCTCACGAAGCTAGCCGCGCGCTTCCAAGGCTCGGCCTTCATCGTGCGCTGGTACGGACGGAAACTTCTGTGCGTGGCTTCAGCAAGCGCAAACGCCAAACCCCGCTCAAGCTATCCGCGAGGACGCCCAATGCCGCTTGGCCGCGGAGCAATCAGCCGGGCCATTGTAGCATTCTTGCCGCTTCGAGACAGATCAACGCTGATCGACGAACACCTGAATGAATTCATCATACCAGACGTGTGCAGCGACAAAGGAGAGGTCCTTGGGCAATTGAAGCAGGTCAAACGCGAAGGCGTCGCTGTCGCACGAGGAGAGGTTACGCCCGGACTTCTGGGCGTGGCTTCTCCGGTGTTTGCCGCAGACACAACCCCCATCGCCTCGCTGTGCGTGTCGTGTGACGAAACCCTTGTCGACAACGAGGAACTTGAGAAGTTGAGGGAGGCGGTTCGTCATGCGTCGCAAGAGATTTCGAGCATGCTCGCGCCCTTTAGCACCAGGCAAAGCGCGTGAACCGTGATACCCATCAGGACGCACAGTCCCGCCATTTCGCGCCATAAGACGAAGGACATAAGATGACCGAACACCCAGCAAAGCACTTCATCGGAGGCGAATGGATCGGCGACGGTCCGTTGTGCGATAGCGTTAATCCAGCCACGCTGGAGGCCTTGGGACAACATCATCTCGGCAGCGAACGCCTGACCAATCAAGCCGCGAGTGCTGCACGCGAGGCCTTCTTTACCTCGCCCTGGGCCGCCTCTCCCCGCTTGCGCGCGCAAGTCCTTTACGAGATCGCAGATCGCCTGGAAGCCGCACGTGACGAGATCGCCGACCTCGTTGTTCTTGAGAACGGCAAGATCCGTGCAGAAGCCATCGGGGAGACCCTGGGCGCGATCTCGGAAACCCGTTATTATGCGGGTTTGGCCCGCAATATTCGTGGCACGATGCAAGAAACCGCGCCGGGAAATTTCTCGCTGTTCAATCGCGAACCCGCAGGCGTTGCCGGCGTCATCGTTCCCTGGAATGCACCCGTCACGCTTTTGATGCGATCGCTCGCACCGGCCCTTGCGGCCGGATGCACGACGGTCATCAAACCCGCGCAGCAAACGCCTCTGGTCCACGCCCGGATCATGGAGGCGATCACCTCTGCACCGTCGCTTCCCAAAGGTATAGTGAACTCAGTTAACGAAAACGGCATCGCCGTCGGTAAAGCTATGACCGCATCGCCAGACATCGACGTCATCAGCTTCACCGGCTCAAGCCGCACAGGCCAAGCCATCATGGCCGCCTGTGCGCCAAGTCTAAAACGTGTCGGGCTTGAACTGGGCGGCAAAGCCCCAGCCGTTGTCTTTGCCGATGCTAATCTGGATCTCGCGGTTAAGGAGTTGACCCACGGCGCCTTGGCCATGGCGGGTCAAATCTGTGTGGCCGCCGCCCGTTTCGTCGTCCACGAAAGCATCGCGTCAGAATTCGAAGCAAAAATCACAATGGCCTTCCGCGCTGTCAAAGTCGGCCCCGGCAATCGCCCCGAAAGCCAGATGGGCTCGCTCATTGATCTTGAGAACCGCGCCCGAATTGAACGTCTGATAGAACAGGCCGGTGACGAGGGAGAAATGGTGCTGAAGGGCGAACGCCTGTCGGATGCAGCTTTCCTTTCGCCGACGTTGTTTCGGATCAATGACCTCTCCTCGCCTTTGGTTCAGGAGGAACTTTTCGGCCCGATCGTGTCGATCGAAACCTTTGCAGACGAAGCCGAAGCCGTCGCAAAAGCCAATGCCACGTCATATGGTCTGGCGGCGTCCGTGTTCACAAACGACACCGCCCGCGCAATGCGCATGTCACGTGCAATCCGCGCTGGCACGGTCTGGATCAACTCGCACTTGCGTTTGTTTGCAGAAGGCGAAACCGGAGGGTACGGCAAGTCTGGCCTAGGGCGTTTGCACGGCCCGGAAGGCCTGCACGACTTCCTTGAAACCAAGCACATCTACATGGAAGCAGGCGTCGTCGGAGCCGCGACATGAGCAAAGAATTCGATGTTGTGATAAACGGCGGTGGCCCGGTTGGCATGGGTCTTGCCATCGAACTGGGTCAGCGCGGGGTGAAGACCTGCGTCATTGAACGTCACCTCGAACCTCAGCCCATTCCCAAGGGGCAAAACCTGACGCAGCGCACGGGCGAACACTTCCGTGCGTGGGGATGCGAAGCGG
>NZ_JBVCWP010000344.1:0-3705 GCF_057460485.1 Boseongicola sp. | reverse complement strand
GTGGCTTCCGTACGCACTGGGAGAGTTGAGGATGACGACAGGTCATATGTTTATGGCGATGAGTCTCGATGGATTTGTTGCGCGAGAAGATTTTGGCCTTGATTGGTTAATGAAGCAGATGACCGAGGGCGAGGATCATGGCAATGCAGCATTCATGGAGTCCGTCGATGGGCTTGTGTTGGGAAGTGGCTCGTTTCGCACTATGCTAACCTTTGATACTTGGCCCTATGAAAAGCCAGTCGTCGTGTTGAGCAGGACAATGAGGTCAAGCGATATACCCGACGAACTTCGTGACAAGGTGACCCTCAGTGCGCTCGCACCTCGACAGCTAATGGCGTCCCTGTCGGAACAGGGCTGGAAGCGTGCCTATGTCGACGGCGGAAAAATCATTCAAAGCTTCATGCGCGAAGGATTGATCGCAGATATGACCGTGACAATTGTTCCGATCCTTATCGGGGCGGGCAAAAGGATGTTCGGGACTTTGGATGCAGATATTGACCTTCACCTTTTAGAGTCGAAGTCATTTCCATCTGGTTTGGTCACTTCAAGATACGAGGTTACCTAGGGCTCGAAGCCATCGTTAGATGCTCGATGCGTCAGGTTCCGCTGTGCGGAGAGGCTGTGTGAAAACTACCGAGAGTTTTTAAAAATGCCAAAAATTGGCAGATTCGGGCACGCTCTGGTCAAGCTGAACCATCAAATTAGCAACTCCCGAAAACGAGCGGCGCGAAATCATGAAGAATCCCGAGTTTTCACACAGCCTCCGGACTTTGCTGCCATTGAGATCAAAGCTTCTCCCAAGTCGCTTTCAATCTTTGTAAGCGACTTGGTCACTTGCCAAGAACTGCTCCACCCAATCTGGAAGGCGCATCCCTCTGGCTATCTTGTCGTCCTGCGCCTGCTCGGCGCTCCGAATGCGTTCCAGGTTTTCGATCACCTCATCCAGACGCTCGTATGGAACGACCACGACGCCATCTTGATCGGCTACGATCATATCGCCGTTCTCAACCTCTTGCGCGCCTATCTGGACAGGGAAGCCAACTGATCCAGGTCCAGACACGTGCGGCGATCCCGGAGTTATCCCCGTACACCAAACTGGCAATCCAACCGAAACTATACCGTGATAGTCGCGGAGCGGACCATCTGTGACAAAACCCGCAGCGCCACAATTCTTCATCATTCCGACCAGTCCATCTCCACCGGCAGCGCACCCAGAGTGTGCCGAAAACGCGGAAACAACGACGTCACCGGGTCGAATAAATTTGAGTGACGCAAAAAGTGCCAGCACATCAGCGGCACCACATTCCGCGGTCAATGCTGGTCCAGCAGCAACGCAATTGAGTTCACGACCACCGCCAAGCGGCTGAATGTTTTGAGAAAGTGCTCCGCCACCAAACATGGCATCGACGACAAAGCCTGTTGGAATACCCTGAAACGCTGCGATTTGGGTATCGCTCGGACGCCGAAAATTCGTTTTTACTGTAAGTTTTGGTGGAACCTCAATCACGTCCAAGTCCTTTTTCTATCTGTCATCGCGCTAAAACAATGTGCACTTTCGATGTTGTTAGCGTGTCCGCAGCCCAGTGTCGATTTCCACGGTGAGAGGTCTATTTAGGGCCTTGGCGCTGCCAGGTTATTTTGCAAAGCTCACGCTCAGCTGCGCATCACGCTATTGCGTCTCGCTGTGCGGCTTTCTTTGCTGCGGCGGACCTTAGTGACAATTGCCTTCACAGTCTGTCTCACCATATCCCGCGTCTCTGCCGCTTGCATGGCACGCGCCTGTCGGATCTTCTTTTCTGCAATCGAACTTGCGGTTTTGAAAAGTTCGGTCTGGTTGCGGGTCATCTCGGTTTTCCTTCTTGGGTTGCGTTTGAAGACAAGATCACCTTCGCAATTTCGCTGACGTCACGCTTCCAGCCGCTGTCCTGAAGTCATCCAGAATTCCTCCATTTCCATTCAGAAATCGTTGGAAACGCCCTGGAACCGTGGTTTTCTAAGGAGATGGGTGGAACAGAATCGCAGATCGTCAAAATCGGAGCTATCGAGCTGGACTTTAGCCGGGGTGAAGTCCGCCGAGACGGCGCGCCGGTCGCAATAGAGCCTCAGGTCTTCACCCTGATCGCCTATCTCGCCAAGCATCCGGGCCAAGTTCTATCCCGCGACGATCTAATCGAAGCGGTTTGGGACGGGCGGATCGTCTCGGATTCCGCCATAGCATCCCGCATCAACACTGCCAGAAAAATCCTTGGCGACGACGGCAGCGCTCAGAAAATTATCCGCACGATCCCAAAACGCGGCTTTCGGTTTGAGATTGAAGCCGAACCCGCCGCACCGCCGCTCCCCGACAAACCTTCCATTGCCGTGCTTCCCTTCGAGAACATGTCCGGCGACGCCGAGCAGTCTTACTTCTCGGATGGGATCACTGACGACATTATTACAGAGATGTCGCGCCACAAGGAACTCTTCGTCATCGCGCGGCATTCCTCTTTCGCCTTCCGCGACCGCGACCGGCCCTTGTCCGAGATCGCTCACGCCTTGGGGGTTCAATATATTGCCGAAGGCAGCGTCCGTCGCGCAGGGAACCGAATTCGCGTCACCGCGCGCCTTGTTGACGCGCTCACGGGACAAGAGGTCTGGTCTGAGCGCTATGACCGCGAGTTGGTCGACGTCTTCGCGGTTCAGGACGAGATAACCGGAGTGATAGTGGCAACCCTTGCAGGGCAAATTGCGCACGAGCGTTATCGCCGCGCAACGTCGCTCAGCACAGACAGCGTTGACGCCTATGACCACGTGCTGCGGGCAATCGAACACGGCTTTCGGGTCGAACCCGATGACAATGTCCTTGCGCGCCAATCGGCGAAACGGGCTGTGGATCTCGATCCCTCATCGGCGCGAGCCCACGCAATCATCGCGCTAACTCACCTCAATGAGGGTAACAACTTTTGGGTCGCGGACCAGCCAAGAAGCTTTGATCACGCGCTTGTATCCGCCAAACGCGCCGTCGGCGAAGACGCTCTTGATCCGCTCGCTCACGCCATGCTTGGAATGGCTGAGATGTGGAAAAACCGCGACTATGTCCGCGCCGTCAAGCATCTGGAGCGCGCCGTCGAGCTAAATCCCAGCGGCGCCTATTACCGTGGTATCTGGTGCTATATTCTTGCCTTTTGCGGCCAGCCCGAAAAGGCACTTGAGGAGATTGACCTCGCCATTCGCATGAACCCACTTTCGCCGGGTTTGAATATCGGCTTCCGCTGCCGCGCGCTTTTTTTGCTTCGCCGTCTCGAAGAGGCTCTACCGGATCTGCAACTGCAGGTCACCCTCATGCCGGGACACTCGAATGCGCTGGCTTACTGTGCGGCCACCTACGCCGCACTTGACCGGCTGGACGAAGCGCGCGAACTAACGGCTCAAATGGCGCGCACGACACCGAACTATCGCCTCTCAGCGGTTCGCAGGATTATGCCGTTTCCAGATCCCGCAGATGTCGAATACTTTGCTGACATGTTGGAAAAGGCTGGTATGGCCGAGTAACGCCCAAGCCACTAGGGGGAGTCGCCAACCCGGTCCAACCGGGAGACACACACCGCTCAATCCGGCCCGTCTCGATTCCTGCGTGCCCGCGCAATGCCTTACCTTGTAGCCCGGTAAGGCTCAGAGCTGCTGTTGGCAACGGAGCGCGCCGAGCAAAGATCAGCAAACGGGTCG
>NZ_JBVCWP010000343.1:0-3735 GCF_057460485.1 Boseongicola sp. | reverse complement strand
CGCGCTGGAGCGCGTGGAACAGCGCGTTAGCGTGCGTCTCGGAGGCAAAGTCATCGCCGACTCCACCAGAGCGATGCGTATCCTCGAAACTCATCACGCACCGACCTACTACTTCCCACCCGAAGATGTCTCCGCCACCTTGATCCCGGCGTCGGGAAGGAGCCTTTGTGAGTGGAAGGGGGTTGCACGGTACTTCGACGTAAGTGCTGGCTCCACGACCGTGAAACTGGCCGCATGGAGTTATGACAAACCAGTAGACCAGTTTGCGCCGATTGCCGGATATCTGGCCTTTTACCCAGATCTGATGGAGGAGTGCCGCGTTGGCGACTACCGCGCACTTCCTCAGCCCGGCGGTTTCTATGGTGGCTGGGTGACGCCCAACCTTGAAGGAATACCTAAAGGTGAGCGCGGCACCGAGCATTGGTAGCCCCAAAACGCTGTTTGCAAACATGGGCACGTTGCGACCTGAAGAAATGAACCCACAGATTCCTGCGCCGGCTGTTATTCTTGGCGCGGCCGGTCTGATTCCATTCCTATTGCTCACGGGGATGTGGCTGATCGGTAGCGACGTGCAATCCGCGGCCGCCCGTAACGCGCTTGTCGCATACAGCATTGCGATCCTGTCATTCATGGGGGCTGTGCACTGGGGCCTTGCAATGAATTCTGCGCCTGGCGATCAACTCTGGCGAAGATACTTCGCGAGCATCATCCCGGCACTGGCCGCGACAGCCACAGCATTCATCGAAGGCGGTCTACAATTTATATGGCTTGTGGTCTGCTTCTGCGGTCTCTTGATTTACGATCTCTATGCTGTGAGGCAGGGTGAGGCACCGCGTTGGTATCCGCGGCTTCGTTGGCCGCTCACGCTGGTCGTTTGCGCTTGCCTGGTCGCGGCTGTGCTGCATGCGACATAGAGCCGTTTACCCTAAATGGCTGGGACGTTGGCTGTAGGGTAGGCGACGCTTCCAGGCATTCATTCATACGATCATCGCGATATAGGGCTCGGTTACGAAGCCCGACGACCTCGACCTAAGCCGTTTCCACGTGTGATCCATCTGGGTCGGTTCTTCGTACTTTGATTCAGTAACCGGAGATCAAACATCATGGCGATAGTCGAAAACACCGTTGACTCTAACTCTTTGGTTCGCGAGATATTTCTTGCGCTTGCAGATACGTCCGTGGAAACCGTGAAGGCTCAAAGCTATCATTGGAACGTTTCCGGACCGCAGTTCAGCGCTCTGCACGATCTTTTTCAGCAGATTTATGAAGATCACTTCAGAGCGCAGGACGCCTTGGCAGAACGCATTAAATCTCTGGGCGGACATGTTGATGGCCGATGCTCAACATTCCTGAACAGCTCGACGCTCATGGAGTGCGACGGGCGAGTGACGTATGAGCGTATGATAAGAAACTTAGCGAGTGACCAAGAAAGCCTGTCAGCCTCACTGCAAAATCTGGCGCGCGTTGCAGACGAAAAGGGAGATCTGGTCACGAATGACCTCGCGGTAATGCGCGCAGGCACTCATGACAAGTTTGGCTGGATATTGCGCTCACATATCGGGATGGGTCACTAAACCCAGCATCCTTGAGGGCATTTAGCGGACGTTGATCGCCGCGGTGCTCACGTCTGCTTGCAGGCACAAAGCGGAAGTGGATTGGCACAAGCGCGCGCTCGTCGAGGGCAAGTCCGACATGAAGAAGCGAGGTCTGAGGTCTCCTGATTTGGCCGATGCTTTTTTGCTGACATTCGCGGGCCATGATAGGCGCCGGACCCAGCGATACAACAGACCAACGCCGCGAATGGAATCGGCTTGGGCGGCTTAGGCAGAGCCAGGTCTCGCGCCGAACCCATGGATAGAGGGGCTAACCTGAACCGAGCGGCCATGGCCATAGATGGGAAGTCGATAGTCGTTTACGGCCAGAATGGAGCTGGCAAATCCTCTTTCATCGATCAAGCTTGAGGCGCACCGTATCCGCTGCTCCTCTAAACCAGCTCAGCCGAATGTCCTTGATTCTCATTCGGGCGGTTCCTGGTCCGGGGCTGTCGCGGCAGCCTTCAATAAGTCTTCGGCCAGGATAAGCTGTCCAAGGCATATCCGTCGATTTTCTCAATGAGATTAGCGGCTTGAATGGTGGGCGGTACTGGACTCGAACCAGTGACCCTTGCGATGTGAACACAGTGCTCTACCAGCCCGTCGCCTAACGGCTCCTCACTAAAAGATCGTCAAATCAGCTGCTTACGCAGCTTACGATCTTTCGTTGAGCTACGCAAACCGCCCGCTTTGAACCTTCAGCTGTGACACAGCTGTGACAAGGGGGTGAGGAGGGGGAAAGGGCCTCTTCCAGTTAACTCAGGTGAGGTGAGCGACCAGCGCGCGACCCAGCGCTGGGGGCATAAGCTCGAAAAGGTTCAATAGTTGACGAGCCGAGAGCAGCCCTCGGACTGTTTGGGAATGAGCGCCATGGCCTAGCCGCGTCACAACTTCTCTAAACACAAATACCTGAAGCAATCGTGTTTAGACAGTGCCCGGAACGCCAGCGACAATCGGGATAGAAGCAAGCTCAGGCGGGATGATAGACGTGAAAGCATCCGATCTGCTCGTGAAATGCCTTGAAGTGGAAGGTATTGAGTACATTTTCGGCGTGCCCGGCGAGGAGAACGCCGACTTCATGATGTCGTTGGAGAAATCCGGCAAAATCAGGTTTGTCCTGACACGCCACGAACAAGGGGCGGCGTTCATGGCGGAGGTCTATGGACGGCTCACGGGCAATCCGGCGGGCGCGCTCGGCACGCTTGGGCCCGGTGCGACCAACCTCATCACCGGTGTGGCTGATTCTAACATGGATCGCGCGCCGATGTTGGTCTTGACGGGGCAGGGCGGGACCGACCGGCTGCACAAAGAGTCCCATCAGATCATGGACGTGGTGGGCATGTTCAAGCCTGTCACGAAATGGGGGACCACGATCCTCAATCCCGACACGATTCCGGAAATCGTACGCAAGGCTGTGCGGGTTGCGCGCACCGAAAAGCCCGGCGCGGTGCATATCGAACTCCCCGAGGACATCGCAAGTGCAAAATCCGATGCCAAGCCGCTGATTCCTCACCGCTTCCGGCGCTCCGTGCCTGACGACAAGATCGTCGATCAGGCCTTTGCGATGCTCAAAGAGGCCAGGCGTCCGGTGATTGTCGCGGGCAATGGCTGCATTCGCCGCCGCGCCAGCACTCAGCTGCGCCAGCTCTGCGAAACAGCGGGTATCGGCGTGATCAGCACCTTCATGGCGAAGGGCTGTGTCGACATGGATGCGGAGTACTGCCTGTACACGGTTGGTCTTGGCTCCAAAGACCGCATCTCGGCGGCCATCGACGATGCCGACTTGGTCGTCACGCTGGGCTTCGACATGGTCGAATACCACCCGCGACTGTGGAACGCCCGGCGGGACAAACGCATTTTGCACGCCGATTTTCTTCCGGCGGAGGTCGACGAGTATTACCACCCCGAAACGGAGCTGGTCGGTGACCTGGCCCATACGCTCTGGATGCTCAACGAACGCGTCGATGCGAAGGGTCTTCCGTCTTACGATCTCGATTTGCAACATCGCATGCGCGCCGAAATGGCCGCAGACTTTGCCGAGTACAAGGACGACAAGACCGAAGGCTCCATTAGACCGCAAAAGGCTATCTGGGATGCGCGACAGGTCATGGGGCCGGAAGACATCCTTCTATCGGACGTCGGT
>NZ_JBVCWP010000342.1:0-3740 GCF_057460485.1 Boseongicola sp. | reverse complement strand
TCACCGGCCCGAGCCGCCATCCAGTCGCGCGCCGCTGGTCCCTGGCACTTGGGGCATTGCCGGTTCTTGCAGCCGTTGTACGCAATATGTTGGTGGTTGCACTTGGTGCAGGCTGCCACATGCCCACCGAGCGCTTCAGTCCGGCAGGCTTCGATGGCTGACATCACCTTGATCTGGCTCAGGCCGACATGCCCCGTATTGGCCCGCCGCCACGCGGGACCGTATCGTCGGAGTATGTCGGCGACCTCCAGCTTTGCGCGGGGCAAGGCCAGAGCCTCACCCCGGCTGGTTCTTCCGGGTCTGCAGGTTCAGTTGCTTGAGAGCCTCGAACGGGCTGGTCGTGTCTCGGATCATCTTGGTGGCAACTTTGGTGTACTGAGCCGTCGTCGTCAGTTTGGCATGGCCCAGGAGCACCTGAATGACCCGCACATCCGTCCCCGCTTCGAGCAGATGGGTGGCGAAGCTGTGCCTGAGCGTGCGCAGCGTTGCGGGCTTGTAGATCCCAGTCATGCGTTTGGCTGACGTAAAAGCCCGGTTCAATTGGCGGGGCGAGATCGGGTTGGTCTTCGGCTTGCCGGGAAACAGCCAGCCCTCGGGCCACGCCTCACGCCAATACTCACGCAAAAGATCGAGCAGCCCGACCGACAGCATCACCTTGCGATCCTTCCTTCCCTTGCCCTGAACCACATGGATCAGCATCCGGTCGCTGTCGATATCGCTGGTTGTAAGATTGCAAAACTCAGAAGCTCTCAAACCTGCACCATACGAAATGCTGAGCGCGGCACGGTACTTGAGCCCCGGCCCAGGCGCGACCGCCAGAAGCTCGGAAACTTCCTCGGCGCTGAGAACAGCAGGAAGTTTGCGCGGGTGAGTGCGAAACTGCATGTACCGCTTCATCTCCTCGCGCCCACAGGTCATCGAGAAAAAGAAACGCAGGGCGGTGATGCGCGCATTGTAGACCGACGGCGAGACCGCAGCATCCGTCATGTGAAGCTGGTAGGCGCGTAGTTCCTCCGGCGTCGCCGTATCCGGCGAGCGCCCCGGAAACGCGGCAAAATCCTTCACCGCCCGAATGTGTGCCCGCTGGGATTTGTCCCCAAGACCCCGAATACGCATGTCTTCGATCATCCGCTCGCGCAGCGACGTGGTTCTCTCCTCTGTCATTGGAACCTCCTGTCTGTTGACTGAGAAAGCCCCAATCGTGAGACAGGTTGGTCAGTCCGCAAAATGACCTGCGTCAGGCGAGATGCGAACCATCAGCCACAAACGCCATTGCCGCGCGAGCGGCTTCGTCCCTGAGCCCATTTTGACCGGTGCTGCGGTGTGCACGGATGTCAGTTATCGCGAAACAACGACTGATAGCTGGAAGGAGATGTGCGAAGGTGTTTATGGAATGCGCGTCGCATTTTCTCTTGGTCACCGAAACCACATCGCTTCGCGACAACTTTGATGCTGTGATCCGTTTCAACAAGAAGATTTCTCGCAGTGTCTACCCTCATCCTTTCCAATGATCTGGCCGGTGTCAGACCCACGTTCGCCGCATAGCGTCGAGAAAAACTTCGTGAACTCATGGAGCATCTTTCGGCCATATCGCCAACGTTGATGGGCATCGCCAAGTTATCTCGCAACCAATCATGGAGAGCGGCGAATTCGCCCGCTAAATCATGGGTCTGGCGCGCAAGGTCGGAACTGAATTGGGACTGTCCCGCCGACCTGATCATCGGGGTCACCAACGATCTGGCCAAGTGTAACGCCGGACCCGGCCCTAAGTCTTCACGCACTACAGCCAGGGCCATGTCGGTGCCCGCCGTAATCCCAGCTAACGTCCAGATTGGGCCTTCCTTGATGTAAATTGGATCGACCTCCACATTCACCTTCGGAAAACGAGTGGCCAGTAGCTCGCAATCTTCCCAATGCGTCACCGCACGCCGACCATCCAACAATCCAGAAGCGGCTAGCAAAAAAGCACCGCAACAAACTGAACAGGTGCGTCTGGCTCGCTCTGAAAGCGTAGCAACTTGCTCCACCAGTTCTGTATTAGTCTCGGCGGCATTCGCTCCGTCCCCACCAACAATCACCAGGGTGTCGATTTCAATGCCTCGGGATGCATCGCAAAGCTCCGCAAGAGACAGGCTATCCACCTGAACAATTGTGTTGGTTTGAACCAGGCCTCCCTCCACCGACGCGATATAGGTGTTGTAGGCCAGCTCATCTGTTCCGTCCTCGCAAGCGCGGGAAAACACATGCAGTGGCCCCACAAGATCAAGCAAGACGATGCCATCGTAGACCACAAACACAACGTTGCGTTTGTCAGGATCGGGTCTGGGCGTGTTGGCGTGAAAAGGGGGCATATTGTCATTTTTGCGATCAGCCAGACCTTCTATCCAGAGAACAAGACAGTCTAGGAGAATAAAAAATGAGAACTCTTGCTGCCCTTGTTTTTCCGGGTTTCCAAACGCTGGATTACTTTGGCCCCATCGAAATGTTAGGGGATCCCACCTACGAAATTGACGTCATCACTGTTGCCGCTGGGGCCGATCCAGTGCCGAGCCGTCATGGTCAAAGGATTGTTCCAGACATCACGATTGCTGAGCGCACCGAGTATGATTTGCTCTTCATACCTGGCGGCGACAGCGCTCTGGAAGAATGTACCACGCCGGATATCCTTCAGTGGATACGCGATGTGTCAGCAAATGCAGAACGGGTCATGGCGGTTTGTACTGGCACGATTGTACTTGGAATGGCGGGCGTGCTCAATGGCAGGAAGGCTACGACAAACAAGTTAGACTTCACATCAACGGTTCATCTCGCGCCTAAGGTGGATTGGGTAAAGCGGGCAAGATGGGTCAAGAGCGGCAAGTTCTTTACGTCTTCAGGCGTCTCAGCTGGCATAGATATGGCGTTTGGGGCACTCGCGAATCTATACGGTGAGACGAAGGCGGAAGCGACTGCCTTGGAATGTGAGTACAATTGGAACCGGAACCCGAACGAAGATCCGTTTGCAAGACTAGCCGGGCTAGTCTGATACCCCGATGCGGACATTGAAACCGCTGCAGCAAACGGCAGTTCTGTCCGCATGTGAGACATCTGAAAACTGCGCGGCGAACGACTGCTTTGTGGCATTTGGCGCTTTAGAATTTATTGGTCCAGACCCTAGGTTACAAAGGGTGTGTTACTCCGCCACGCGAGGCCCCTCGTCCATCGCCGCCAATTCGCCAAGCGTCACCGGCTTGAGCGGTGGGCGGATGCGATAGTAGCCGGTCGCGTCATGGCTCTGGCGGTTTTCCTCGGCCAGGATTTGCGTCACGCTTAGCCCGCAATAGCGCCCCTGACAGGGGCCCATGCCGGCTCGGCCAAAAGCCTTGGTCTGGTTCGGGCCGATACAGCCAAGCTTGGCATAACCGCGAATGTCCCCCGCCGTCACCTCTTCACAGCGGCAAATGATCGTCTTGTCGGCAGGGGCAAGCGCCTCTGCCAGTGGCGGATAGGCGGCATCCAGAAACGGGCGCGCCGCAAGCTCTTGCGCCATCGCCCGGCGCAGGGGTGCGCCTTCGCCGTCGCGCGCTTCGGCCTCAATCGCGCCCATCCGCGACGCGATGTCCAGCGCCGCCAGACGCCCTGCAAGCGCCGCCGTCTTGGCACCGCCGATCCCGGCCCCGTCACCGGCAATATGCAGATATTCAACCGAGGTGCCGCCAAAGCCGTCAAGCTCTGGCACAAAACACTGTTGCTGCGCGTGC